>NZ_JBFTQB010000178.1:0-8660 GCF_056398785.1 Paenibacillus sp. 01T422
CAGCAGCGATGTCACTGCCGTGTTCACGGCGTATGGTGGCATTAATTTTGGCCTTCTCAAGAATACGTTGGAAGGTGAAAATATCGTCCCTTGGCGTACGTTTGAAATCCCGTTCGGCCACGAAATTCACAGGAATCAGGTTCACGTGGCTAAGCGGCATATCCTTCAACACTTGCGCCAGTTCTTCTGCATGTTCAGCCTGATCATTCACTTCCCCCATGAGGGCATATTCGAACGTGATGCGTCTGCCAGTTTTGGCAATATAATACTTACATGCTTCGATCAAATCAACGAAAGGAAATCTACGATTGACTGGCATCAGTTTCGAGCGCAGCGTATCATTCGGAGCATGGATAGAAATCGCCAAGTTGACTTGTAGATTCTCATCTGCGAACTTGTAAATGTTTGGCACAATTCCGCTTGTCGAAACGGTAATATGACGCTGCCCAATGTTCAAACCCTTCGGATGAATCATCACGCGCAAGAAATTCATCGTCGCTTCATAATTCTCAAATGGCTCGCCGATACCCATAATCACGATGGAAGAAATGCGCTCCCCCGTCTCATCGAGCAGCTTCTGAGCTTTCACAACCTGAGCCACAATTTCCCCAGGTCTCAAATCCCGCTTAAGACCGCCCAGCGTAGATGCGCAAAATGTACAGCCAACCCGGCAGCCTACTTGCGTAGTGACGCAAATGCTGTTGCCATAGTTATGCTTCATGACGACAGTCTCGATCGCATTCTTATCTTCAAGTTCAAATAAGAACTTGACGGTACCGTCCTGCGACTGGTACTTTGCGATCTCGGCCAGCGTTACGAACTCAAACTGATCCTTCAGTTTGTCGCGCAGCGTCTTCGGCAAGTTGGACATCTCGTCGAAGCTGAACACACGCTTAATATACAGCCAGTCAAAAATTTGCCCAGCTCGAAATGAGGACTCGCCGTTTTCTTTTACCCAGCTCTGCCACTCATCCCAGTTTAAATCATATACAAATGGTTTTTCTTTCAAATACGGTTTATTAGACACTATTTATCACAACCTGTTGTTATTTATTCCATCATTATTGCTAATCCTGTTTATTTTATCACAAAGCGGGGACGAACACACATCCCCCTCTTGAAGCTAAGCACGCTTGCGCAACCGTGCAATGAAAAAGCCGTCTGAATGAAACTGCTGCGGCAGAATCTGCACCATCCCGGCGGCAGCAGCCGCAGGGTCAACGCTCGCAAAAGCTTCCGCAGGCAGCGGAGCGAGCTCGAAATCGCGATGCTCCGCGAGGAAACGCTCCACCATGCCCGCGTTCTCCGCATGCTCAATTGTACACGTGCTGTAGACCAGCACGCCGCCAGGCCTCAGCAACCGGTGTACCCGGCTTAAGATCGCGTACTGCAGCTCGCTGATCGCATCAATCTCGGCTTCCTGCTTCGCCCACTTCAAGTCAGGTTTGCGGCGAATGACGCCTAACCCGGAGCACGGCGCATCGAGCAGGATGCGGTCGAACGACTCCGCCGCAAAATGCTCGTCCAGCTTCGCAGCGTCCATCACAAGTGTCTGAATCGACGTCAGTCCCAGACGCTCCGCCTGATCTGCGATCAGCTTCTGCTTGTGCTCATGCAGATCACAAGCCCAAATATTACCGCTATCATCCATCTTCTCCGCGATGTGAGCGGTCTTGCCGCCAGGGGCGGCGCAGCAGTCCAGCACCGTCATGCCTGGACGTGGATCAAGAGCTTCGGCGACGAGCATGGAGCTCTCGTCTTGAATCGAGAAGTCCCCCTGCTGGAAGCCGGGGGACAAAGCCATGTTCCCGGCCCCCTGCACAAGAATGCCGGCCGGGGCCAGCTTTGACGCTTCCGCGCTGAGACCGCTGCCCTGGAGCTGCTCCAGCAGCTCCAGACGGCTGCGGTGCCTCGCGTTCGCGCGAATGCTCACGTGCGGCGGCTCATTGTTCGCCGCACAGATCTGTTCCGTCAGCTCAGGACCAAGCTGACGAATCCACCTTCGCACGAGCCACTCTGGATGAGAGTGGCCCAGCGCGATGCGCTTGACGTCCCCGAGCGCGGCCGGAAGGGTAAGTTCCGCTTTGCTGCGGATGATTGCGCGCAGCACGCCGTTGACCATGCCCGAGATGCCCTGGTGGCTTCGGCGCTTCGCGATATTGACCGCTTCGCTGACGACCGCATGGTCGGGGATGCGGTCCAAATAATGCAGCTGATAGAAACTCAGCCGCAGCAAGCTTCTAACCCATGGCTCGAGCTTCGCTAGCCCTTTGCTCACAAAACGTTCCAAAAAGAAATCAATCGTATTTTTACGTCCGATGGTCCCATACACAAGTTCAGTCGCCAGCCCTGCATCGGCCCGTTCCAGGGCATGCTTCTGCAAAACCTGATTCAGCAGAAGATTGCTGTACGATTGATTCTCTTCTACCCGAGTCAATACATCCAGCGCCGCTTCGCGGGCAGAATGCTTAACAGCGCTGCTCTTCGCAGCGCCCCCGGAGGTTTTTGATGACAAGGGCTTGCGAGCCCCTTGTGTCTGGTTAGATCCATGTTGCGGACGGTTTGGTTTATGCGTTGACAAATCGAATACCTCATTTTTGTTAAGTTATGGCTGATTTTCGCCCATACTTCCGAATGTCGTACCTRCTGCGATTTGCACGCCGCGAATAAATTCAGAGACGGGCATCGCCTTTTTGCCAGCAGGTTGAATATGGGTCAGCCATAGCGTACCTTCGCCGGTCATCACTTCAATACCGTGCTCGCTGTTGCCAAGAACCGTCCCGGGAGCAGGAGCTTCTGCGAAGCTGCGGCTTGTTGCCTCCTTCGGATTCACGCTCTCCCAAACCTTCATGACTTCCCCATTCCAAAGGGTGTAAGCCCCAGGGAAAGGATTCAGGCCACGCACTTGATTCCAAATCTCCACCGCCGAACGCGACCAGTCAATCAGCTCGTCCTCCCTGCGGATATTCGGGGAATAGATCGCATCAGCCTCATTCTGCGGGACAGCCTGAATACGTCCTGCCAGTAAATCCGGCAAGGTGCGTTTCAACAACTCGCTGCCGGCGATGCTTAGCTTCTCAAACAAAGTCCCCGTCGTGTCACTATCCTCAATTGGAAGCTCCACATGGGAAATCATGTCGCCCGTATCCAGTCCAACGGCCATATACATAATCGTGACGCCTGTAGTTGCTTCGCCGCGCAGCACAGCATGATGAATCGGTGCTCCGCCGCGATACTTAGGCAGTAACGACGCATGAATGTTAATGCAGCCATATTTCGGCAGATCAAGAACAGCCTTGGGCAAAATCTGACCATAGGCAGCCGTCACAATCAGATCAGGCTTCAGCTGGCGCAAAAGCTCCACCGAATCCGCTTGGCGCAGCTTCTCAGGCTGCAGTACGGGAATGCTGTGCTTCTCCGCCTCCACCTTCACCGGCGGCGGCGTCAGGACGCGCTTGCGCCCTTTGGGCCGATCGGGCTGCGTGACAACCGTCGTCACGTTATAGCCTTCCTCCAGGAGAGCCTGCAGGGAAGGTACTGCAAAATCCGGTGTACCCATGAAAATGATATTCACTCAGAATCTTCCTCTTCATCACTAGTATATGTTTTGGTTGCCAGATCCGTAAACAGAATCCCGTTCAAGTGATCAATTTCATGGAAAATGCAGCGAGCTAGCAGCTCAGTGCCTTTAACTTCAATTGGATTTCCGTTACGATCTTGGCCTTTGGCCGTTACGTTCATTGCACGTGTGACATCACCGCGAAGACCAGGGATACTTAAGCAGCCTTCCGGTCCGTGTTGTTCGCCGCTGGAGGAGACGATTTCTGGGTTGACCATTTCGATCAATCCGCCGTGCTCTTCACCGCAGTCCATCACAATAACGCGTTTGAGAATACCGATTTGCGGAGCAGCAAGGCCTACGCCCTCTGCCTCATACATCGTGTCTGCCATATCGTCGAGCAATTTATGCAGATTGGAATTAAATTTGGTCACTGTGATCGCCTTTTCCCGCAGCACAGGATCTGGATCTTTGACAATAATACGAATAGCCATAACGTGCACCTACCTTTGAGTCTTCTCTATTTGGGATTTCTTACATCAAATATTGCGGGTCAACATCCACACTGATCAGCAGCTTTTCCTTCGATGAGCGCTCTTCAAACCAGGCCACCGTCCGGCCAACAATCTCTGCCGCCTGATCTTCCCCACGATATTTTACCACGCATTGGAATCGATATCTATCTTTGATTCGGGAAATAGGCGATGCGACTGGGCCTAGCACGTCCATTTGGAAGGAGTTGTCTCGGGAGACAGCGTCTGAAAATAGGTCAATTTGTTTCGTGGAATACTCTAGCGCGATCTCTTTGAGCCTCGTAACAAAAGCTTCCGCGAAGCGCACCAAAAGCGGCACCTGTTCATGTGAAAAAGTGACCAAAATCAAGCGCTGATAAGGCGGATAACCTAAATTTGCACGAACATCCAACTCATGGTTGGCAAAAGCGATAAAGTCATGCTGACTTGCGTATTGCACGCTATAATGTTCAGGCGTGTACGTCTGGACGAATACTTCCCCCTGCTTTTCATGACGGCCCGCACGCCCGGCTACCTGTGTTAAAAGCTGAAAGGTTCGCTCCGCCGAACGGAAATCCGGAATATTCAGCACCGTATCCGCAGCAATAACCCCAACTAGGGTCACGTCGGGAAAATCAAGCCCTTTGGCGACCATTTGCGTCCCAAGCAGCACATCCGCCTGCTTTTCACGGAACATTGTCAGCCACTTTTCGTGCGAGCCCTTCTCTGTCGTCGTATCGACATCCATTCGAATAACGCGAATGCCTGGGAATATTTTACCAAGTTCCTCTTCGACACGCTGCGTACCCGTACCAAAATGACGAATATGCTTGGACTGACAGCTAGGACACTCGGTTACCTCACGTTCCGCATAGCCGCAATAGTGACAGCGCAGCATGTGCGAGCTCTGATGGTACGTTAGTGAAATATCACAATGCGGACATGTCGAGACGTACCCGCAGGTACGGCACATGACGAAAGTCGCATACCCTCGCCGGTTCAGCAGCAAAACAATCTGTTCTTTCTTGTGTAACCGATCTTCAATGGCTTTATACAGCGCCGTGCTAAACATCGAGCGATTTCCGCTTTTCAGTTCCTCCCGCATATCGATAATCGCAACAGGAGGCATCGGCCTGCTGGCTACACGCTCTTTCATCGTGAGCAATCTGTAAGGAGGCTCAGCCCGATCCCTGCGCCGCCTTGTTCTCTCCAAGCTCTCTAGCGAAGGTGTTGCTGAACCGAGCACAACGACCGATCCCTGCATGCTTGCACGCTTAACCGCCACATCGCGAGTATGATATTTGGGACTCTCTWCCTGCTTATAAGAGGACTCATGTTCCTCATCAATAATAATAAGTCCTATTTTCGTAAAAGGAGCAAAAATCGCGGAACGTGCGCCGATAACCACCTTCACTTGCTTGCGGGTAATTTTGCGCCATTCGTCGTATCGTTCCCCATTCGATAACCGGCTGTGCAGCACAGCAACCAGATCGCCGAATCGCCCTTTGAAGCGTTCGACCATTTGCGGTGTCAGCGAGATTTCGGGTACAAGCACAATCGCTTCTTTCCCCATATCCAAGCATTGCTGGATGGATTGCATATACACTTCCGTTTTACCGCTGCCTGTGACACCATGCAAAAGAAAGACCTCATGGTGCTCCTCAGCGACAGCATCCCGAATTTCCGCGAAAACAGAGCTCTGCTCCTCCGTTAACGGAAGCGGCTTCGTCCTCACAAAAGCACGACCCGCATAAGGGTCGCGCATCACTTCGACTTCGCGCAGCTCGATCCATCCGCGATCGGCTAAGCTTTTGACCGTTGAAGCACCTACTTCCACGGTTTCCATTAACTCCGTAAGCCGAATAGCATTTGGATGCTCCATTAAGTAACGCAGCACTTCCTTCTGCTTATTGGCTCTCGCCGGAAGCTCAGAAAGCGCCTGTTCTAGCCCGCTGCCACCCGCAGGAGGAAATACCGTTAGCGCCTTCTTCGTGCTCATTCGGTCCTTAACTACCTGGACTTCCGTCAAGATGCCCGCGCCAAGCAACTGCTTGATAAGGGCACCGTCCGCCGCAAATCGTTCCAGCAACGCGTCCATCGGAACGGACCCTTTGGACTTAACGTAGGCTACGATCGCCTGCAAATCCGGCATGTCCAAGAGCGATTGTTCACCGGACTCCTCACCAACCCCAATCGCCCGCTCATACTTCGCTTTGAGTGCAGCAGGCAACATGGCTTGAAGCGCTGTGACTTCGTGGCACAAATACATGTGGCTGATCCATCTGCCAAGCATCACAAGCTCATCTGTCAAAGGAGGCACCAGATCCAGAACGTTCTGTATAGGTTTAATCCGTTTCACATCAAGCTGTGTGTTCTCCTGCAATTCCACAACGAAACCTTGCAGCACCCGAGGCCCGAAAGGTACGCCTACACGACTCCCCACCTCGACCCACTTCCTTAGAGACGAAGGGACTTCATAATCGAACGCACGGTTCGTTTGTTTCGCAGGAACATCTACAATGACTTTGGCGTACATCAGGACTCACTCGCCTTAGTTGGTAAACGATCCGCTGTCAACTCGAGCAGTCTGCGCGCTACATCTTTCTTACTCAGGATAGGCAGCGCCTCTACAAGTCCGTTTCGGTCAAAAATACGCACCACATTCGTATCCCCGCTAAAGCCTGCCCCTTCCTGCGATACATCGTTCCCGACAATAAGATCACAATTCTTACGCTTCAGCTTGTCGAGCGCATGCTCGTCGAGCCGCTCGGTTTCCGCAGCAAAGCCAATGACGAACTGATGCTTTTTCAGCGTACCCAGTTCCTGTAAAATATCCGGATTTTTAATCAGCTCCAGCGTCATCGAATCCGATTTTTTCTTGATTTTTTGATCAGCAATAACAGCAGAGCGGTAGTCAGCGACCGCAGCAGCTTTGATCACCACATGGCTTTCCTCAAAACGGGATAAAACGGCCTCTCTCATATCCAAGGCGGACTGAACAGGAACCAGCTCAACACCGGCAGGCACAGGTAATGCGCTTGGGCCTGAGACCAGAGTTACCTTAGCTCCCATGCGCACAGCTTCCTCAGCGATGGCATAGCCCATTTTGCCGGAAGAATCATTCGTAATATAACGAACCGGGTCAATGCGCTCCACCGTGCCTCCAGCCGTTACAAGCACACGCTGCCCTTCAAGACGACGAACTTCTCCCTTAAAATGCCGCTCAACCGCCGCAAAAATCTCCTCCGGCTCCGCAAGCCGGCCTTTGCCGACATACCCGCACGCAAGCTGCCCTTCACCCGGCTCAATGAAACGCACACCACGGCTAAGCAAAGTCTGCATGTTCATCTGCACGGCTTGATTTTCGTACATATGCACGTTCATCGCAGGCGCAATCCAGATCGGCGCAGTCGTTGCCAGCAGCGTTGTGCTGAGCATGTCATCGCCAAGCCCTAATGCTATTTTGGCGATCGTATTCGCTGTTGCTGGCGCAACTAGCACGAGATCAGCACTATCCGCCAAGTTAATATGGGAAACAACAGAAGGATCTTTCTCATCAAAGGTATCCACAAATACATGATGACGAGACAGAACTTGAAATGTTAGCGGCGCCACGAATTGAACAGCGGATTCTGTCATTATGACACGCACCACAGCCCCCGCCTGAGTCAGCTTGCTCGTGAGCGCAGCCGCTTTGTAGGCAGCAATCCCTCCACACACGCCAAGTACAATCGTTTTACCCTGCAAAGCACTCATGGGTATCCCCCTTTCTATCTGCTATTCTGAGAAAAAAATAACAACCACAAAGGGTTGTTGGGTAAGCAATTTATTTCTATTTCTCGTTCTCTGTCGGCTCGATTTTCTCATAGCCAATGTAGTGGCCGTAAAGCTCTTCAAGCGCAACACCAACATGCTTATGAGCTTTTTGACCTTTCAAATCTGATTTAGCGCCGTCGCGAAGAGATCGCGCTCTTTTGGATGCAGCGACAACCAATGAATACTTGCTGTCTACGATATCTAGCAATTTATCAATTGAAGGGTATAACATTTATTTCACCTCATCTATCCATTGTACGATTTTCGGATACACACGCTCTTTTTTGCAATGTTCAGCCGTGAGAATTGCTTGTATTTTGGAACAAGCTGATTCCACATGGTCATTCACAATTGCATAGTCGTAGTGTTCCATTAAACGGATTTCGTCTATCGCGATCGACATGCGACTACGGATGACTTCGTCCGTTTCTGTACCACGCGTTACAATTCGATTCTCAAGCTCATCCAGCGAAGGAGGCAGCAAGAAAATAAACACGCCTTCAGAAAACTTCTGTTTCACCTGCAAAGCGCCCTGAACTTCAATCTCCAGGATGACGTCTTTGCCGGAGCGCAGCGTTTCTTCAACAAAACGTCTCGGCGTTCCGTAGAAATTACCTACGTATTCTGCCCATTCCAACACTTCATCCGAATCAATCATTTGTTGGAATTGCTCCCGCGTTTTGAAGAAATAATTGACAGCGTCGACTTCCCCTTGTCTCGGAGAGCGGGTTGTAGCCGATACGGAATATACGATATCCGGAGAGCACTTGCGC
>NZ_JBFTQB010000179.1:0-10482 GCF_056398785.1 Paenibacillus sp. 01T422
CCCATTCGCTGCCCTTGGACAACTTTCTTTCCTGGATCAGCTCGGAATGGGTTTCTCGCTTCTCCTGCCGGGTTACAATCTCATGTAGGCAGCTTTGGATCGTTGCCAGACTTTCTTCGTATTCGAGCGGCTTAAGCAAAAAGGCATGCACGTTGCCCAACCGTATGGCTTGCTGTGCATAGGAAAATTCATTGAAACCTGTCAAAATAACAAACACCGTATCTGGGAGCTGGGGGCGCAACTGCGCAATCATCTCAAGTCCATCCATCTCCGGCATACGGATATCCGTGATAATGAGATGGGGTCTCTCCTGTAATGCCATTGCTAGGCCATGTTTCCCGTTGTCCGCTTCTACAATATGGGAGACATTTAGCTCCTGCCAGTTAAAATAATGCCTGATGCCTGTGCGAATGAGTGGCTCATCCTCGACAATGAGTAGTTTGTACATAAGATCCCCCGAAAGATTGTGGCCTTCTCTGTTCTTTTCCTAAATTATATACTAAAATCGCTACAAAACGTGTTTGAAAAAGATAGAAAAGCAAAGAGGTCAGAATACGACCATAGATGTAAAACCAGTGGGATTTTGCCACGGATAGTTATGCTTTATGCTTAGAGCAAGGAATGAAAGCGAAATCATTCGTTCCTATAACGATAATGGGGGTACTTAGATGAGAGCATTGAAAAAAGGGCTGATGACCGTCTTAGGCGTAGCGCTAGTAGGATCCCAATTGGTTGCATGCACCAGTAATTCGGAAGGAAGTAAGCCGGCATCATCGCCGGACGCATCAAAACCTGCAGCGACCCAAGCGGCTGCTAAGCCTGTCGAAATTACTTGGTGGAACTTCCCCAACTTCCAAACATTGGACGGTGAAGTCGGCAAATATGAGAAACAAATCATTGCCGCATTTAATCAAAAGTATCCTGAGATAAAAGTCAATTTGGAAATGATTACATTCGATGGAGGCCCTCAGAAGCTTAATGTTGCGATTGCTTCCAACACGGCGCCTGACGTCATTTATGATGCTCCAGGTCGCATTATCGATTGGGGCAAGAAGAAATTGCTCGCACCATTAAACGACATGGTTACCCCTGAAGTTAAAAATGATATTGCTCCAGCTTTCTGGAAGCAATCGACCGTCGGCGATCAGATCGTCATGTATCCGCTGAATACAGGCCCGTTCATGATGGCTGTGAACAAAACCGTGTTTGAGAAAATAGGCGCTGTCGATCTGCTTCCGCTGAACAAACCGGACAGAACGTGGACGGTAGCGGAATACGAAAAAGCGCTGCAAGCTGTTAAAGATAAAGCGCCAGAAATGATTCCAACTGGCTTCTTCGCGAAAAGCACGGCAGGTGATCAAGGCACTCGCGCTTATTTGGCTAACATGGGAGTTTCCCGATTCCTGTCCGAGGATAACTCGCAAGTTGCAATTAATACCGAGAAAGCGGGTAAAGCTTTGGATTGGGTCGTCAAAGCAACCAAAGACAAGATCAGTGTAGCGGGAGCAGCTTCTCTTGCCGCCTCTGACGTCAACGACTTATTTTTACAAGGAAAACTGGCCTTTACCCTGAACTACTCGCCGGTACTGAAAGCGCAAAACGTTGCGAATAAGAAAGTGCCGTTTGAGGATATTCTGCTTCCATTCCCGACACTGGATGGTTCGAAGCCCAAGCTTGAGCCGTTCCTTGGAGGACTTGCGATTTTCAACAACGGCAATGCTGACAAAATCGCTGCTTCCAAGAAATTTATCGATTTCGTTGTGAATGATCCCGTTTGGGGCAAAAAGAATGTCATCCAGACTGGCGGTTTATCTGCTCGTACATCTGTAACTGGCTTGTATGACGATCCGGAGTATAAATATGCGGACCTGGCGCGTCAATTTATTACAGATCCTCCGACAATCGCAGACGGTTATGCGGAAATCCGCACGTTCTGGTTCCCTGAGCTGCAGCGCGCATTAACAGGAACGGCAACAGGGAAAGAGGCGTTGGACTCCTTCGCGGCCAAAGCTAATGAGGCAATTGCCAAAGCCAAAGCGCAAGTTCAAAAATAAGCGGCAATTGGCAGGAGGAGCAGCGAAGCAAGCGGCGCTGCTCCTTCACTACACACGAGAAATGGGGAAGAGGGAATGGAAGCAACATTTACAAAATGAAGGAGCTTTCCAGATCGTTTTTCCGAGGTGTTTTTTACTTACCTGCTGTATCCTCGGTGGTCAGTATTACGGTTGTGTGGGGCTGGATTTATCATCCCAACTATGGCATTTTGAATTATCTCATCGGTTTATTTGGTTTCGATCCGATATCGTGGTTAGGCGATACAAGAACTGCGCTGCTTGCGATCATTGCTGTTCTGATTACAACGTCTGTTGGACAGCCGATCATTCTGTATGTCGCTTCACTGGGCAACATCCCAACTTCCTATATTGAAGCAGCTGAGATTGATCGTGCAACTCCGTGGCAAATTTTCACCAAAATCGTATGGCCTATGCTCATGCCGACAAATCTTTATGTGATTGTCATTACGACAATTAACACGTTCCAGTGTTTCGCTTTAATTCAGTTGCTAACCTCGGGCGGTCCCGTATACAGCACATCGACGGTTATGTATGGCGTGTACGAACAAGCTTTCATGCTCGGGCATTTCGGTCTTGCTTCCGCAATGGGCATCATATTGGCGATCGTAATTGGCATCATATCCACAATTCAATTCAAATATTTTGGCAGCGATGTTGAGTACTAGGAGGTCATCATGATAGCAAATACGCATGTGCACACACACGCCGGCAGTGTCAGAAAACAGCGCCACACCGGTAAGAGACGTACATGGACACCGACGAAAGTGGTCTCCACCGTGCTTTTAATCCTTTCAACCATTGTGTTTATTTTTCCTTTCTATTGGATTATGACCGGCGCATTCAAAATTCAGACGGTCGCCACAGCGATACCTCCTGAATGGTTTCCGCTTAAACCGACGCTCAGCAATTGGCTTGAATTGTTTAAGAACCCGATTTGGCGTTGGACGCTGAACAGCTTCATCATCTCTATTGTGGAAATGATTGCGGTTTGTCTCGTTTCCTCGACTGCCGGCTATGTGCTTGCGAAAAAGCTTTTCCCTGGACGCAAAATTATTTTCACGATGTTTATAGCGGCGATGGCGCTGCCAAAACAAGTTATTCTCGTTCCGCTTTTTACGATGTTGGCGGATTTTGGTTGGGTGAATACGTATTATGGGCTTATTTTACCGGCGATCGGTTGGCCATTTGGTGTGTTCCTGATGAAGCAGTTCGCTCAGACCATTCCTGGAGAATTGATGGAAGCGGCCAAAATGGACGGTTGTTCGGAAATTCGATTGTTCTCCACCATCATAATGCCATTGCTTAAACCCGCACTCGGTGCGCTTGCCATCTTCACGTTCATTGCTTCCTGGAACGATTACTTCAGTCAGCTCATTATGATCCGCTCGACGACGATGATGACATTGCCGTTAGGTGTGTCCATGATGACGACGCAGAGCGAGTTTATGACGAATTACGGCGTACTCATGGCCGGAGCCGCATTGGCATCCGTTCCCATGATTGCAATTTTCCTGGTGTTCCAGAAAGCATTCACGCAGGGCATTACAATGGGCGCTGTAAAAGGATAAATAAAGGCATAGTATAGAAATTCCTACAAAACCGGAGGTAAATGCAGTATGAAATCCTACAATTTAGATCGATTTAGAGGGATTATAATTGCGATGTATTCTTGTTACAACGCATCGGGTGAAATTGATATGGAGTCAGCTCGCCGTTTAGCTAGGTATTATGCTGATTCAGGCGTCAAAGGCTTGTATGTAGGCGGCAGTTCCGGCGAAGGTATGCTCCAATCTGTCATTGAACGCAAGCTTATGCTGGAGGCCGTTGTTGGTGAAGTCGGCGATGAGCTCACGATCATTGCGCATGTCGGTGCACCTGCTTCACGCGATAGCGTAGAGCTTGCCATTCATGCGGAGAAAATTGGAGCGCACGCGGTTTCCGCTGTTCCTGCGATTTATTACCGTTTGTCGGCGCCAAGTGTAGAAGCGCATTGGCAGGCGATCATCGACAGCACGGATTTGCCTTTCATCATTTATCATATCCCGCAAACGACGGGTTTTCAGTTATCTTTGGGCTTGCTATCCAAAATGGCTGCTCAAGAAAAAGTCATCGGCGTCAAAATCTCCTCAGAGAGCACATTTGAGCTGCAGCAGTTCAAAGCTGCCGGGGGCAAAGATTTCCTTGTTTTCAACGGACCGGATGAACAATATTTGGCCGGCAGAAGCATTGGCGCAGATGGAGGGATTGGCGGTACATACGGCGTTATGCCGGAGCTTTTCCTCCGCATTGAGAATTATTATGCGCAAGGAAAGATGGCGGAGGCGTTGAAGTGGCAGTTTATTGTGAATGAACTGATCGTGGACTTATTGTCATTCCCGTCCTTGTATGGCGCTTGCAAAGCGATTCTAAAACTGCGGGGATATGACACAGGTGAGCCGAGAATGCCACTGCTGCCGGTTGCTGAAACGGATCTGCCTCGTATTCATGCGTTGAATGAGCGAATTTTAAGTTTTGTTGCGCAAGCGAAAGGAGAAGGACTGTGACACAAAAATCAGGGGAGCTGTTTCCCGGAAGGGGCTTGATCGTATCTTGTCAGGCGCTGCCTAATGAACCACTGCGGGGCGGAGATACGATGGCCAAAATGGCCAGAGCCGCTGTGGAAGCAGGCGCAGTGGGGATCCGGACGAATGGCGTGTTCGACATTCTGGCCATTAAGCAGGAAGTGTCGGTGCCGGTTATCGGCCTTATCAAACGTGATATGGCGGGCTCGAACATCTTCATTACGCCTACGATCAATGAAGTGCAAGCGATCGTCTTGGCTGGTGCGGACGTCGTGGCGCTCGATGTAACGGATCGCGAGGGTCGTCTGGAAGCTGTGAAACCATTGATTGCGCTGGCCCGCAAGATGGGCGCAGCGGTCATGGCGGATATCTCCACGCTGGAAGAGGGGATTGCTGCAGAGCGTCTTGGTGTGGATTTGATCGGCACCACGCTTTCGGGGTATACCTCTTACAGCCGGCAGTCGGATGAACCGGATTTTGAGCTGTTGCAGCAGCTCAGCGAGGCGGTCAAGATTCCGGTTGTCGCAGAAGGGCGGATCTGGACGCCTGAAGAGGCTGCGAAAGCGCTGGAATGCGGAGCAGCTAACGTCGTTGTCGGCAGTGCGATTACCCGGCCGCAATTGATTACGGCCCGATATATCAAGGCGATGAGCCGGAGATAGGGAAGGGGGGAGAAGATGATGGAATCAGTCCTATTTGACCCCAGTTCGGATTACGCAATCGGCGTTGACATCGGCGGCACGAAAATGAATGCCGGCGTGGTCAGCTCGAATGGAGAGGTCTTGTTCACGGTTAGTTTGCCGACCCTGGCGGGGCAAATAAATACGATGAACCGTGTTACGCAGACAATTCGGAGCTTGCTCTCCGAGGTTGAGGCCGTCAAGCCAGGCTGCCGTTATAAAGGAATCGGCGTTGGCAGCGCAGGACAAATCGACTGGTCGGTCGGGCAAGTTCGGTCTGCCTCTGAGCTGCTCCCGGGCTACGCCGGGACACCGCTCAAGGTGCTGCTGCAGGCGCAGTTTCATCTGCCCGTCATGGTGGATAATGACGTGAATGTCTTGGCACTGACGGAGAAACACCTTGGCGCAGGCAGAGGTGTTCGTCATTTCCTGTGTGTGGCGCTGGGGACAGGGGTCGGCGGTGCCGTAGTTGTTGATGGACATCTTGTACACGGCTGCTGGGGCGCAGGCGGGGAATTAGGCCATCTTTCGGTGGATTGGAAAGGAGCGCCTTGCTTATGCGGAGGAAGAGGTTGCCTGGAACATTATGCGTCAGGCACGAATATTGCTCGCAGAATGGCGGAAAAGCTAGTTGCAGCTGGTGAGGTTCCTGCACCCATCGATTCGCGGGAAGTGTTCTCGCGCTGGCTGTCGGGCGATCGAGTGGCTGCCGAGGTCATGGCGGATACGATTTCAGCGCTAGGATCGGCGTTAGCTACACTTGTGCATATCTTTAATCCGGAGCTGATCATAATTGGCGGCGGCGTGGCTGAAGCTGGCGATGGCTTCCTCGATGCCATAAGGAAAGAGGTGGCTGCTAGAACCATGCCGTCCATGCATGATGGCGTCAGGATTGAGAAGGCTTATCGCGGGAACTGGAGCGGGATGATTGGGGCTGCTTTGCAGGTGTGGGAGTATGCTGATCCAGCGACTTAACGGGATTTATCGGCATTATTGACAGGCGATTCAATTTCAGCAATGCTGGGCACCAATGCCCAGCTCCATTGTCCAACCCGAATGCCGAACCRTATTGCCCAACCCCAACTGGGGCGATTCTTTAGGATGTTGCAGATGAATAGATGGAAATTCTACCGCTAATCTGCGCTGTTCCRTGGCWGCGGAAGAAATAGCGGTAGATGCTCCATCTAAATCGCTGATAGCTACCCGAAAGCTGCTAGTTCCCGGCAAATAACAGGAGAAACTCCCGCTATTTGGGTAAAAATGGGTTTATCGCTGYAAATAACGRCAGTAATCGGCGCTAATTACAAACAAGCCATCTGCTTCAATGCCGAACCCCAACTGGGGCGATTCTTTAAGATGTTGCAGATGAATAGATGGAAATTCTACCKCTAATCTGCGCTGTTCCRTGGCWGCGGAAGAAATAGCGGTAGATTCTAGCTGCAATGCTCCATCTAAATCGCCGGCAGCTAGCCGAAAGCTGCTAGTTCCGGGCAAATAACGGGAGAAACTCCCGCTATTTGGGTAAAAATGGGTTTATCGCTGTGAATAACGGCAGTAATCGGCGCTAAACACCAACAAGCCATCCGCTCCGTTTCCCGACCGATTCTGTTAATAAGGGGGTATCAGACACCCCCCCTTACAACAGGATCGGTTTCTTTGCTATGCTTAGTTACCGTAAAAGTCAACTTCCGTTATGGAGTTCCATCCATTACCGGAAGAATTGCCATGACCGACGATGCGCACGTAACGGCCAGCCGTATCTGTAAAGTCGTGGGTCACTTGCGATAACGTCGAGCTGCTTACTTTGTTCGTCAACACATTTGTCCAGTTCGTGTTGTCGCTAGAAATTTGGACGTCAAAGGTTGTCGTGCGAATGTCACCTTGATGGAAGGCAATGGAAGCATCGGCGATGGTTTTGCTGGTGCCCAAATCATACTTAATCCATTGGCCGTCACCCTGAGAGGACCAACGTGTGCTTAAGTTGTTGTCCAGTGTGTTCGTGGCGACATTCCCGTCGTTGCCGCTATCGCTAACGGTTGAAACCGTCAACAGGGAGGGGGTTGCCGTCCCGCCCGTGCAGGATGTGTAAGTTGTTACTCCAGCTGTGTACATATTGCCCGCAGGTGTGCGAGTATTGTTGCAGGCTTTGGCCGAACCTCCGTTAACCAGCATGACAATAGGGGTAGCATTATCTAAATTAGCTGTATTGTTGTAAAAGTCATTGTTATACCCCCAACCTGGTGAACGTTCATGCACCTGGAAGGCGTCGACGATAATGGCGTTGCCATTGCGGCTCACGATATTATTGCGAATGATGGAATTATTGCCCTTGACATCCATGAAGCTATCAGCCGCATTGGCACCGCTGATGCCTGTACCGTTGAAGGTGCTGTTCTCTACAATGGTGCCAGTTGTGCCTTCTTTGATGTCAATGGATTCAGCTGTCACATTCGGCCCAATCGTTACATTCGTCATGCGATTATTATCCGCTTCCTTGACGTAGGTTCCCCATTTGCCGACATCAGAGCCAACATAAAGACCTTCGCCATAATCGGCGGTAACTTGTCCAGTGTCGTGCACGCTGGAGTTTTGAATGACGTTGTTCGAGCTTCCATCGCGGTAATGAACGCCTTCTTCGCCAATATTGTAGACTTCGACACCATCAATTAAGCCGTTGTTGGCATTGTCAATCATAATGCCTTTCTTGGCATTGGTGATTTTCAGGTTCTTCACTTGGGTGTAATCGCCAGTTAGGTAAAGTGTGTAGCCGCTGGAAGTTCCTCCTCCATTCAATATGGCCTTGTTGGTGGCGCTGGCGCTTTCAATCGTGATTGGATTCGAAGCCGTGCCGTTTACGCTGGACACAAAGTTGCCCGTGTAGGTTCCTGCGGCAAGAATAATCCGGTCGCCGGGGGCGGCATTCGCAAGTGCAGTTGTTAGGCACGAGGCAGTACTGCAGTTGACGGTTGCTGCTCCAGCTAGCGCCGGAAGTGCAAACGCAGCTACGATCGTCGAAACGAGCAGGAGGCGGGAGGATCTCCTCCTAAAAACGTTGGATAGGCCGATTGTCCTCATTGAAAAATAAGTCATTACCTCATACCGCCTTTCAAATTTGTAATCGCTTACAAAACAAACGATATCATACGGAATCGAATATTTCAAACATTTTCATACATAAAAAGTAGAAAGGAAACATCCACGACGGCGAGGCATAACAAAAAAGAGGCCCTGAGGCCTCTCGCAGTGTGTTAAGCATGTGCTAGTTGTTTGATCTCAAGCTTGATCGTAGTCAAATATGTAAGCTCCGGTGTCGCAAATCTTTCCGCTAATTGCCGGAGGCGCATATAGATGGTTCTTAAAATTACGCAATCCATTTGTGTAATCAGACAGCGGTTTGCGATGAAATCGTGCATGCTTACTTTGATCAGGTCGTCGCTACTGCGTAGATCGGTAATCTTTTGCTTGGTAGGATGGCCGAAATGGACGACATATTGCGTCTGGCATAAAGCATTTTGAAACAATTCGACACATTGTTTTGATACGTGTACTTGTCTTTTTGCCCCGAAGGCATCCGTGACAGTGAGCAGCTGCTTTTTCGCGTCTAAAGAGCTCTTTTTTAAATAAACAATTTCATGGGCCTCAATGCCCTCGACCAGCAGGCGAATAATAATCGCGTCTTGCGGATTTGTACAGCCAACCTCAATGTGTTCAATTTTCTCAAGTGTAAGAATACGAAATCAACTTCCCTTCCCAAGTAAAAATGATTTTCTGTAAAAGTTTCATGTGGCTTTCAGTAATAAGCAACTATATAAACTATGCAGGTGTGGGGAAGATTTATGCCGGATTACAAAAAAAATAAATTTTCAGAAAATTAGCAGGGAATGTCGCCTGCATGAAGAATTTGGTTGTTAACTTTATGAATAAAGTTGTGAGGGGGTTATCAATGTGGTGAATGAAGAGGCGGATTTGAAGAAGGTATTAGGGTTAAAAGACGCGATTGGCATTGCCATTGGTCAAATCATTGGAGCAGGCATCATGTCGATTACAGGAATCGCCATCGGATTAACGGGGACTGGAGTTCCGCTTGCGTTCTTGCTGTCATCGATTTTTATGCTCATTATTACGATCCCTCTTGCGGTGCTAGGTTCTGTACTGCCCACAACAGGCGGTATGTACACTTACACGAGCCGGCTGCTGTCTCCGAATGCGGGGTTTGTTTATCTGCTCTTATTCACCTTTGGTCATTTGACGATTGCGGTGTATGCGATCTCATTCGCTCAATATTTACAAGGGCTTATGCCGGAGACGCCCATTATGCTAGTCGCATTCATCATCCTCACGTTCTTCTATCTCATTAATCTGTTCGGAGTTAAATTTATGTCATCATTGGGTAAATTGTTGGTCGTGATCAAACTGCTTTCGCTGCTTGTCTTTATTGTGTGGGGAGTCTCGGAAGTGGACTACTCGGTGTTTCATCCGACACAGATGATGCCAGGTGGATGGACAGGGCTGCTAACAGCTGTAGGGATGACCTCCTTCGCTTCCGGCGGCGCTTATGCGGTTGTTGAGATGGGAGGGGAGATGAAACGTCCTCATCGGGATATTCCGCTTGCGATCCTGATTAGCAGTGGAATCGTTGCTCTATTGTATATAGGCATAGGTATCGTAGCGACTGGTGTTCTGCCGGTTAGCGAGGTTGCGGGAGAGTCTCTTGCTGAAGTGGCCAGAACGGTACTGCCCAATCCGTTGTTTCTATTCTTTATCGTTGGGGGAGCGATGTTCGCGTTAGCTTCAACGTTGAACGTGACATTTTCTTGGGTGACGAGAGGAATGCTCGTTGCCTGCCGGGACGGCTGGCTTCCTGCAGCATTTGGTGCCGTCAATCGCAAATTTGGCACGCCGCACTGGCTGCTGACGTTCTACTATTTACTCGGCGTCATACCGATTGTGACGGGGGTATCTCTAACGACGATTTCTCAACTTGGTGTCGGCATCTTGCTCTTTTCTAGCATTTTCCCCGTCCTCTCGGCTGTTCAACTACCACGCAAACATCCGGAGCTTTACCGTAAAGCTCCTTTCACCATGAAGCCAACACTGCTATATATCATTGTCTCCGTAGCTGTTCTTTTACTAGTGTACCAGAGCTATTTGCTGCTAAGCCGGTTG
>NZ_JBFTQB010000180.1:0-8515 GCF_056398785.1 Paenibacillus sp. 01T422
ACTCAAAGGGGATAGAAGCGCATCCAGATACACGGTTTCACTAAATGGTATGTGGAAATTCAGCTTTGCCGAGACGCCGGATCAGCGTAATATGAATTTCTTTGAAATGGGCTACGACACTAGCGGCTGGAATACGATTCAAGTCCCGGGACATTGGCAGCTTCAAGGCTACGATTATCCGCAGTACACGAATGTTAAGTATCCATGGGAAGGCAAAGAGGATATCAAGCCCCCTTTTGCACCAACGAAATACAATCCTGTAGGCTCTTATGTACGAACATTTACAGTGCCGACTGATTGGAAGGATCTTCCTGTTTATATTAGTTTTCAAGGTGTTGAAGCAGCTTTTTACGTCTGGGTGAATGGTGAATTAGTCGGGTATAGTGAAGATTCATTCACTCCTGCGGAATTTGATTTGACCCCTTATTTACATGAAGGTGAGAACAAATTGGCTGTAGAGGTCTATCGCTGGTGTGATGCCAGTTGGTTGGAGGATCAGGATTTCTGGCGGATGAGCGGGATTTTCCGCGATGTGTATTTGTACAGCACGCCGAAGGTGCATATTTATGATTTCAACGTTGTAGCGGATTTGGACGACGAATATCGGCATGGTCTTCTGCAAATAAAAGCAACCGTAACGAATGCGTTTGGTGAGCAGCTGGGCATATACACGCTGGAAGCCAGCCTTTATGATAAGGATGGGAATCTTGTACAAGCATCATTGTCTGCGGACGTAAAGCTTGATGGTGAGAATGAGCAGGAACTGCATCTTCGCTCAAGCCTTAATGACCCAATGAAATGGACGGCCGAGACCCCTTATTTGTACCATTTGGTTCTATCGTTGAAGGATGCATCAGGGGATCTTATTGAGGCGGTGAGCTGTCGCATCGGGTTCCGAAGGTTTGAACTGATAGATGGGCTGATGAAAATTAATGGGAAACGTATCTTGTTTAAAGGTGTGAACCGTCACGAGTTTAACTGCGATACAGGCCGCGCCATTCACTATGACGATATGGTTCGCGATATTCAGCTTATGAAAGCCTATAATATCAATGCCGTTCGCACTTCGCATTACCCGAACCATCCGCTTTGGTATGATTTATGTGATGAATATGGTCTTTATGTGATTGACGAAACGAACCTTGAAACGCATGGCAGCTGGTCCAATTTCCAAGAGGAAGAAGGCTGGACTGTCCCTGCAAGCAAACCGGAGTGGACGGCAAATGTCCTAGACCGGGCGAATTCCATGCTGCAGCGGGATAGAAATCATCCGTCTATTATCATTTGGTCGCTAGGTAATGAGTCCTGGGGTGGGGACAATTTTATTAAAATGCACGATTTCTTCCGATTGAATGACTCGACTCGGCTGGTTCATTACGAAGGTGTCACGCGCTGCCGTAAATCCGATGCAGCTTCTGATATGGAAAGCCAGATGTATACACTTCCAAGTAAAGTGGAAGAGTATGCACGCTCTAATCCCAAGAAACCTTTCATACTATGTGAATATAGTCATGCGATGGGGAATTCGAATGGGAATCTTAATAAATATTGCGAGCTCTTCGATAAGTATCCGATTCTCCAAGGTGGCTTTATCTGGGATTGGATTGATCAAGCCATCCGCACGAAAACCCCAGAGGGTATCGAATATCTGGCTTTCGGCGGGGATTTCGGTGATACACCCAACGATGGTACCTTTTGCGGGAATGGTCTCATTTTCGCAGATCGTGGTGTAACACCTAAATTATATGAAGTGAAGAAATGCTATCAGAATGTGAAGTTCGAGTTGATAGATTTGAAGCAATGCCGCATTCGTGTAATGAACAACTTCTTGTTTACAAACTTAATTGATTATGATTTTAAATGGGAATTGGCCAACAACGGTGTGTTCATTGAGCAAGGGATCGTTTCGCTGGCTGTGGAAGCGGGGGCCACGGCAGAGATTACACTTCCTATTCTACTGCCAATTAACGTGAACGATGGTGAAGAGTGTACGTTGACCGTTCGATTGGTAGAGAAGGTAGATAGAGCTTGGGCGGCTGCTGGTCATGAGGTAGCGTTTGAACAGTTCTTGCTTCCAGTTGAGAAGCAGGCTGTGCAAGCTCCAGATGTTATTCAGTTGCATACGGAAGAGTCGGATACATCTTTTAGAGCGTTTGGTTCAAATTTTAGCGTAGCGTTCAGCAAGTTGACAGGCGACTTAACCTCCTATTCGTATCAAGGCGTCGAGCTTATGAAAGAGGCTCCGAGGCCAAACTTTTGGCGTGCTAGTATCGATAATGATAAAGGGAACAAGCTCCCTGAGCGCAGTGCGACTTGGAAGGAAGCCGGACAGGCGCGTAAGCTGCATGCCATGCTGATACTTTCCTACGCAGATAAGGTAGAGATAGCGGTTGAGTACATCTTACCAACGACACACAGCTCGACGTGTAAACTTCAATATGTCGTGAAGGGGGATGGCGAAATTCAAATTCGTGAGGAATTGCTGCCTGGCCATAACCTGCCGGAAATTCCAGAGATCGGTATGATGTTTCAGCTGGATGCTAGCTTCGAGAACCTGAAGTGGTACGGTAGAGGCCCGCATGAGAATCATTGGGATCGTGCTGAAAGCGCAAGATTAGGGATTTATCAGGGGAAGGTTGCCGACCAGTATGTGCCGTATCTGCGCCCTCAGGAATGCGGAAACAAAACCGATGTAAGATGGGCAGAACTGACCCGTGCCGATGGCATTGGATTACGGATTGAAGGTGCTAATGCTGTGGAGCTGAACGCGCTGCCTTATACGCCATCTGAACTAGAAGCGCACGATCATATGTATAAGCTGCCTCCTAGTGACAATGTCGCGCTGCGCGTTAACTACCGGCAGATGGGGGTCGGCGGCGACGATAGTTGGATGTCGAAGACGCATCCTGAGTTTACACTTTATGCAAATCGTTGTTACGCCTATAGCTTTTCGTTCAAAGGCATGATTGATTCATTTAATGGGGGGAAGTAAAGTGCCACTACAAGCATCCATGATTGTCGACAAAGACTTTATTCTAGATGAGGTTGATCCACGAATTTATGGTTCTTTTATCGAACACTTGGGCCGTGCGGTATATGGAGGGATTTATGAGCCTTCACATCCAACAGCAGATGAACGTGGTTTCCGCAGGGATGCCTTAGAGGTTATTCGGAGATTACAGGTCCCAATCATTCGATACCCAGGTGGGAATTTCGTATCTGGCTACAATTGGGAGGATGGAGTCGGCCCTCAATCGGAGCGTAAGCAGAAGCTGGAGCTGGCTTGGTGGACAACAGAAACCAATCAAGTTGGAACGAATGAATTCGCAGAATGGGCTAAGCTTGCCGGTTCAGATGTCATGATGGCTGTTAATCTTGGTACTCGTGGTGCGGATGATGCGCGGAATTTGGTTGAATATTGCAACCATCCTTCTGGCTCCTATTGGAGTGACCTCCGAATTTCCCATGGCTACAAGGAGCCGCACCGGTTCAAAACATGGTGCTTAGGCAACGAAATGGACGGCCCGTGGCAAATCGGCGCCAAAACGGCGGTAGAGTACGGCCGATTGGCTAATGAGACAGCTAAAGTAATGAGATGGGTTGATCCAAATCTCGAGCTTGTCGCATGCGGGAGTTCTAGCAGTGGCATGGCGACCTTCGCAGATTGGGAAGCTACTGTTCTGGACCTGAGTTATGATCAAGTGGATTTTCTATCCTTGCATACGTATTACAACAATAACGAGAACAATTCGGAGAATTTTCTTGCCCGTTCCCTGGATATGGATCAATTCATCAGCACCGTTGCTTCCATCTGTGATTACGTCAAAGCTAAGAAGAGGAGTAAAAAGAAGCTATACCTTTCATTGGACGAATGGAACGTATGGAATTCGATTGGCACCAGCCGTGCAACGGAGCGCTGGCAGATTGCACCGGCTGAATTCGAGGATACTTATACGCTTGAGGATGCCCTTGCAGTCGGCTGCTTTTTGATCACTATGCTCAAACATGCCGATCGTGTGAAAATGGCCTGTATGGCACAGTTGATCAATGTTATCGCACCTATTATGACCGAGAACGGTGGGCCTGTCTGGCTGCAAACTACGTATTATCCTTATCTCCATGCTTCCCTATATGGCAGGGGAAAAGTGCTGCATCCTGTTATCCAATCGCCGAAATACGACTCCAAAGACTACACCGATGTTCCATATTTGGAAGCCATCAGTGTGTATAACGAGGAGCTGAGTCAAATGACGGTTTTCGCTGTAAATAGACATCTTACCGAGACGCTTGACCTGGATATTAACCTTCGCAGCTTCAGCAAAGTTAAGCTAGTCGAACATTTGGTGCTTGAGCATGACAATCTGAAAGCAACTAATACCAAGAGTCACCCGGAAAATGTCATTCCTCATAACCAAGGAACTGCAAGAGTCGAAGATGGGCATGTTCATGCAAGGCTTTCTAAGACTTCATGGAATGTAATTCGCTTGGATGTTAGCAAGGAATAAATAACAAACAAGGTCAATCGATGTAATGTCGATTGACCTTGTTTGTATTACCTGTGTTCAATAAGAATAGCAAGCCTGCCGCTATCCACTAGAATGTGGCATTCTCCACTCTGATTAGGGGTGTAGGATGTCTTGTCTTGAAGGTTCATAAGTGGWGTATCAGCTTGGCAGGAGAAGGTATGGGGTCGTTCTGCCCCATTCACCAACAGGTGGAACATAGTTTGTTCATTCCGAAGTATCTTGTACATCCGAAGTTCAGGGAAATCGGCATCAACTGGCAATGATCTTATGAGAAGTCCAGAGGAATCGCTGGATTTCGGATAGAGTAGAGTCAGATAATCGCTGCTACACTCACGGATGCTATCACCACTGCTGATTCGAAAATGCTCTTGAACGGCTAATGGGTAAGCTCCAGATACGGCTCCATAAGCTTTTGATACTGAAATCGCACTTGGCTCAAGGAAAGTAACTTCCAATTTCATTTCATTCAAACAGTGAGCTGTAAGCTGGTTCTTTTCTATATCAGATGAGGTACTCATCGTATGCAGATTCCAGACGCTATTCCTCTTACTCCGGATATGATCCCAAACCACATAAACGTCAGCGCCAGCTTTCACATAGGCAAAATGGCGATGGTAGACTTCCGCATGGACATCTGGAATTTCGCTCCGAACATAATCCAGTTGGTCTGAGAAGAAAACTTCTTCGCAGAGGCTTTTGAGCGGGCCGTTCTGTACAATTCCAGCCTCGTCCGTAAACTGAACCACGTTATGCGCATGTCCGTTCACGTACCAGTGGCGATCTCCATTGTAATACCCACCTGTTCCAGGATCCAGAGTCAGTGGGGTACCGTTCGCCCATAGGGAGAAATGACCTTCATCGTGATGGGCATGATACGTTAGCGGCGATGACTCGAATATCGCATAGTTCTCGCGTCCCCATGAACCGGAATGTTGGCGGAAAATAACATAACCCATCCCCTGATAGTGGACGGAAGTCAGAGTAGGAGCTTCCTGGGGAAGTTCTGTCTGAGGGTAGAGAAGGGATAGCAGGGTACAGGGATAAGCACCTGTATCCCGGACCACGCTACCTCCGTGCTTCCATACCCACATCATTTCCCGACTAAGCTGTGAATCGGATTGTGCATAGAAGGGCGCTGCATAAGAGAACATACGGAACCAATGGTCATCAACCGTTGAATCACCAACAGCAGGGGAAAGGAGCTTAGGCTCCGAGTCCGATCCGCCCTGAACAGCATCCTTCGGAGTTACCGTGCCGATTAAGAAGCGATACATCTTTTTAACCTTATCATGTGACCAATAATCGATCCCCTTCAGCCGCTGCAGCAGCGTGAAAAATAGAAAGTACCGATGCAGCACGGCACCATGGTAACGAATATTTTCAGGCCACGCACCGTCTTGGTCAACGACATGTTCCAGCTGCCAATCGACGACAGCACAGGCATGCGCCAGATAGTCATCAGCAAGTTTCTCTTCGGGGAAAATGAGGGCATAAATCCCGAGGCCAGTGGCGCGATCCGCGTTCCAGTTGCTCCGCTTGCCACCCTTTTCATCGGGGAATTGTTCCAGATCGAACCGGTAATATGCGGTGTCCATCATCATTTCTGCTATATAGCGGAAATCAGCTTTGATGGCTGCATCCTCCTGTGGAAGCATGACGCCAGAGTCCGCAATCTGGTCATATATAACCGATATCACAGCCATGCCTCGTCCAATATGGACGGCCCCGTAAGTATCATCGTCATGCCAGCCAGTCGCCTTGAAAATATCCATGCCTTGGCACATATCTGGCAGCATGTACAGAATTTTCTGTTTGGCGCGTTCGGCGTACACTGCATCCCCAGTCACCATATAGACGTCTGCATCCGCTCCAGCAGTCTCCAGCAGAGTAGCCCAGTTGGTCGGTGTCTTGTGGTTAAAAAAGGGCGAAGTATATACCGGTGAATCCATAGGCAGACCAACAGCGTCGAGGAACCTGACTTCGACGTTCACACCGTCCCCAGATAAGCGTTGATCCAATCGAAGGGTCGTCTGAACGCTGTAATACTCTTGGGCATTCACCGGAATCGGATCCATAATTGACAGGAGCGCTTGGTCGTTATCTGACAAGTTCTTCACGTGCAAACAATGTCCGTACTTGGCGTTTTCGGAAGGCTCAAGGGAAGCTGAGCTTGTAGAGGAACTCGTTGCAGTTGCCCACCCGGATAACCCGTGATCAAACCCGCCGTTTGCGAGCGGAATTGGCAATCCTTTTTCCGAATGGGTAAGCTGCACTTGTCTGATCCAGACTTCTCCCTTGCCTCGGACATGCAAAGTGAACTTCATATAGGCAGCGTTCTCCGGCGTCCGGAACACAAAGGGATTCGTTCGGAAAGCGTATATTCGTTGAATAGGCAAGGACAATTCCTCTTTGGCAAATGCATCGGACAACATCAATTGTCGCTCATATTCCTTCCGCAGCTCATGCTGCATATGAATTCGAGTGCGAATACCCTCCAGCTGCTCCGCATTATAACAAGCGAAAGGACGATTGGCCGTCACTATCTTAGCGTGGTTTCTCATCTCACTTACCTCCCGAGTGGTTAAATTTATACCTGTACACTCAATATAGCATCTGCTCAATACTTGTGAGGGGGGCAATCCGCGTTAGGAAGGGGGGAGAAACAACTGAAAATTTAAGTCTTTTGCATAGTTGGCTCCAAAAGTGTTGATTAGACATGGCTAAGCAGAATTTTGAGTGTCATATTTTAGGAACAAGGGGCTTGCGCTGATTTCAGGAGATGGTCACTGGTGGATCGCTTTTGATTATCACATTAGAATTGAAGAGCCTCCAGTTATATATATAGAAAGTGATGGCGGATTTACCATTCAGTTGGCCAAAAAACTTTAATTCGTTTGTAACAGGATTATGTAACTAGGAAGTTGAAGACTAGTATCAAAGATACAGTGCTCGATAGTTACTACTACAGAATTGGAGATGATTTAGCTATTGTTGAGAAATGTTTTGAGAGCCCTTCTATTACATTCAGTTATCTCTGTGCTAACAATTATAATCGTACTAGTAACTTCTTTTAGATTGCCAATTGAACTTGGTTTAATTAATATTTTGATTTACTATCTTTATGGAAGAATGTACTTGAGAAAGTTAGGTAATTGGAAAAAAGAGATTGCATCTATCATACCTATTTCTCTTATCGCTATTTTTGGTATTGTTACTATTTATGTGTATAAAAGATACAACAATATTGGTGATGATTGGATGATTATAGATATCTATTTAGCAAGCGTAGTACCATGCATATATATAGTTGCTGATTTCTTATATGTTATAATACCAAACACACTACAATATAAAGGAATGAGTGTTTTGTATCTACCATTTTCCATATTACCATCCCTTTTATTGTGGTTAGGTTTAAAAACAAATAAAAATAGAATAGATTATGAAAACAAATAAAAGGGGAAACAACATGTACTTAATAAATTCCAAAACAATTGACGTTCTGGATGCAACGTTATTGATAACATTTTATGTATATTATTAGTAACTATGAATAGTAAGAGGGTGGGATAAATTTACTCATGAGTTCGAACATTGAAATGCTGGAAACAACAATATGCCCAAATTGTATGGAGAAAACGCCCGTTCTCAAAGGGTTTATAACATGGTGCGATAAATGTGAGTGGAATTTAAATGCTGATGATAAAAAAGGTAAACCCAGAAATGCTTTTGAACGAACATACTTGCAGGTTGGCGAGAAAATGGGTTCCGGTTTATTGCAAACTTTGATTAATAAAGGCAGTCTCCGCACAACTTTTTCATGGATGCGCCTGCTCACTTACCTTGCCGCTTCTGTTATTCATTTGTTCAGTTTGTTTCTTTTTATAAGTGGGCTGCTTCTGGTGATTTTCAATTTTGAAAATATCATTATCCTCATACTTGGTTGTTTATTATTGCTATTTTCATGGGCAACTAGACCCCGTTTCCAT
>NZ_JBFTQB010000181.1:0-10741 GCF_056398785.1 Paenibacillus sp. 01T422
CCCTTGGCGTTGTTCGTCTAACTGAGCTTCGGGTTTGCTTTTGCTGATCACGCATTGGTAAGCACCCGTAAAGAGTGTTAAGCCTCTACCCTCCGCCTGCTCCAGGAACTCCTCGAGGGACGTCCCTTTCTCCAGATAGCGATACAGCGAGTTTTGCAAATCCCGCTCCGCCGATGCCTCTACATGTGATCGGAACGTGTAGTTCATATGAAAAGTTAGGATGTCAGCCGCTTGCTGGAATAAACCTTCCTCGACATTGGCAAGCAGAACAACATCTGGCATGATCAGCAAATGTCCAAGGAGTTCATCGTCCTGGTGGTAGAGCCCTACCCGGTATGCGCGGTCTTTGTTCGCATATACCCAGCCACACTTTCTCTTAGGCCAATTCTGAGCTAGCTGATCTTGCTTCCACGCACTTGTATTATATAAAATTTGCCCTCTAGCCCCAACTACAGCCATAGGATAACCAAGAATATTACTCAGTAATTGGAACATTGACGCCATATTGTCTTGTTTCAAACCGAACTGCATCAACTTCGTCTGTTTCTCAAGCACGGATTGAAGCAGCTTCGTATTGCGGCGGTATTCCGCATTGAACAAGGCATTCATTTGATCAGAGAAAGTAAACTGGAAGGGCATCTCAATAATCGGAAAATGCAACCGATCCGCTTCCTCGACAACAACCTGTGGCAGCTCCGTCCAAAACCGTCCAAGCTTGATCCCTAGTCCAGCAGCGCCGCGATCATTCAATTTCCG
The DNA here is from genome assembly GCF_056398785.1 of Paenibacillus sp. 01T422. NCBI lineage: Bacteria > Bacillati > Bacillota > Bacilli > Caryophanales > Paenibacillaceae > Paenibacillus > Paenibacillus sp. 01T422. The sequence continues at coordinate 757 of NZ_JBFTQB010000181.1, forward strand.
AAGTAAATTGACCGTTTCCTGCGGACTATCCTTCATGGCGAAAGCAGTGGTGAAGAGCATCTCGCCGGATTTCGTCCAATCCGCAATATCTGGCGCGTCCATAACATTGACAGATTTAACGATGCGGGATTCCCCTTGCTTGCCAGCGACAAGCTTCGCTTCCGTTAATGGATAAATGGCTAATGCTTCACGAATGGTAAGATGCATCGTGCTTCCCCCCTTATGCCTTTTAACAGATTATAGGATGACATGACCCAAAGAGTCAATGGATTTGTGTCATATTATATGACATCGGTTAATTTTTTTTGAACGATTTATGTCTATATCGCACAACGATGTTATTTAATATAACATTAAAACACAAAAAACGAAGGACATGCTTGCACATGCCCCTCGTTCCTTAAGCCGTTTCCTACTAAATCACCCGAAACGTTCCCGTCCCCATTGTGCCTAAATTACCATCGCGATCCATTACTCGTCCTTGTGTTGTAATCATTTTGCGGGATTGATGAATAAGCTCAGCCGTTACAATCAGCCGTCCTTCATAAAGCGGGGCGACGAAGTGAACGTTCAGATTCGTTGTTACAACCTTATCCTCCGGCCTTGCTGTCATGACGACAATCCCCATTGCATTATCCGAGACGCTCAAGTTTTTTTCTCTTCTTCTATTAATTGCCTTCGCAGCACTTTCCCAATCATCGTCTTTGGCAGGGATTGCCGGAATTCCACCTTCCGAGGGACTTTAAAAGCGGCCAAACGTTCACGGCACCACAGCTCCAGCTCTTTTTCCGTTAACTTCATTCCCGGCTTCAATACAATAAATGCTTTCACCGTTTCCCCCCGGTATTCATCCGGCACGCCAACAATCGTCGCCTCCAAAATAGCCGGATGCTCAAAGAGCACTTCCTCAATTTCCCGAGGATAAATATTGAAGCCACCAGCAATAATTAGATCCTTTTTGCGGTCTACTATAGAGAAAAAGCCATCCTCATCCATGCGTCCCATGTCCCCTGTGTAGAGCCAGCCATCGCGAATCGTCATCGCCGTTTCATGCTCTCGCTGCCAATAGCCTTTCATCACCTGCGGACCCTTAATCAGCAATTCACCGATTTCCCCGATCGGCAATTCTTCACCGGAATTCACATCCACAACTTTGGCAGCTGTATCGGGTAAAGGCRCACCAATCGAACCAATTTTACGATAGCCCCAAATGGGGTTAGCATGCGTAACCGGAGAGGTCTCTGTTAACCCGTAGCCTTCAATTAGCTTACCTCCAGTCAAAGCTTCAAAACGCTCCTGAACCTCTAAAGGAAGAGGCGCTGAACCGCTTACACATACATTAATGGAGGAAATATCAACTTCTTTTACCCGTTTATGATTGATAATTGCAATGTACATCRTAGGCGCTCCAGGAAAAATCGTAGGCTTCATCTTGTTGATCGTATCTAAAATCAAGTCGATATCGAATTTTGGAATCAGAATCAGCATACCCGCCTGCAGCATAGATTGATTCAGCAAAACCGTCAAGCCAAACACATGGAAGGTGGGAATCGCTCCAAGGAACCGCTCACCCCCCATTTGAACCCGATAACACCATTTCGTCGTTTGGTACGTGTTGGCGATTAAATTGCTGTGAGTCAGCATGACTCCCTTCGAAATCCCCGTTGTACCACCCGTGTACTGAAGCAAGGCAATATCCGTATCCGCATCTGCCTCCAAGCAAATAGGTTTAGCTGAGGCCGCACGAAGCAATTTCTTGAAAGCGTACACGCCTTCGCCATAAGCAACGTCCAGCTTTGCGCCGTCTTTTTTCATTTTAATCGGATATAAGACATTTTTTGGAAAAGGCAAGTAATCCTTAATCGACGTCACAATGACGTGTCGAATCGGCGTCTGCGCTTTAGTCTTCTGCACACGATTAACTAATAAATCCAGCGTAACAATGACCTCTGCCCCGGAATCGGAGAGCTGGTGCGCCAGCTCTCTTTCCATATACAGCGGATTCGTCATGACGACGATCCCGCCCATCATGAGCGTTCCGAAGTAGGCGATAATGGCGGACGGGCAATTGGGCAGCATGATCGCTACGCGATCCCCTTGGCATACGCCGAGTTCCTTAAGAGCATTCGCAAAGCGATAAGACGCATCAAGCACCTCATGATAACGCATTGTTTTGCCTAGGAAATACAAGGCAGGTCGGTCCGGATACTTATGCGCGGAATCTACCAACAAACGTGCAAGATTATGCTTAGGGTACTCGTACGTCGGCGCCACTTCCTCTGGATAATGACGCAGCCAAGGCATTGCCTCACTCATACAAACCATCMCCTTCAGGTTCTTCACACGGATGACTAGACGATGAATTTCTCACCCTGAATAACACGTGCGGCGATGTCGCGCTTCAGCTGGGTTGTGTTGACAGCGCTGCGTCTTGACAGCTTTTTCAAAATCGATAATTGAGTCCGAAGAACATCTCCTTCCTCCATCGTACTGAGCGCTTCCTTCGCGTATGCCTCAATTTTGTCAAAAGCTTCATGCACGAAAACCGTTGTCACCTGAATCGCATTTTTCGCTTTCTCTTCTCCACTCTTGGCAATTCGTTTTTGCGTACGAAGCAGTCCGCTCTCTCCAGCAAAAATCTGAATCATGATATCAGCTAAATTACTTAATACTTCCTGATGTTTCTCCAAGGCCATTCCATACTTCTGCACGGCAAGTCCGCCAACCATAAGGAAGATTTTCTTCGCCATCGAAATCAGATGCGTCTCTTCAGCCAGTGTACCGTCAAAAGTTTGGCCTGGAACGATCGACAGCAGTTCGCCTTGGAGCGCTTGCGCTTTTTGCATCAAAGGCAGCTCGCCTTTCATGGCTTTCTTCACCAATGTACCCGGAATGAGCAGGCGGTTAATTTCATTCGTTCCTTCGAAAATACGATTAATCCGCGAATCCCGATAAATGCKCTCTACTTTATACTCCTGAATGTAGCCGTATCCACCATGAATTTGCACGCCTTCATCGGCAACAAAATCCAAAACTTCCGATGCAAACACCTTATTAATCGAGCATTCCAATGCGTATTCAGAAATGCCTTTGGCCGAATGCTTCCCTGCATCGAGACTTGTATGGTCAATGTCTTTCAGAATTTGATCCATCAGCCCCGTCGTTCTATAGACCATGCTCTCCAGCATATACGTTTGAATATTCATTTCAGCCAACTTCTTGCCGATCAACGGAAATTTGGAAATGGGTGTATTAAACTGTTGGCGGGTATTCGCATATTTGGCCGACAACTCGATCGTTTCCTTCGATGCGCCCAGGCAGCCTGTAGCCAATTTGTAACGGCCGATATTCAAAATGTTAAAAGCAATAAGATGGCCCTTCCCAATTTCGCCTAACAAATTCTCCACCGGTACTTTGACATCTTCGAAAAAGAGCGGTCTGGTCGACGAGCCTTTAATCCCCATCTTCTTCTCTTCCGGTCCCATCGTAAAGCCCGGGTCCCCTTTCTCCACAATAAACGCCGTGAACTCCGTGCCATTAATTTTGGCATACACAATGAAAATGTCAGCAAATCCTGCATTCGTAATATATAGTTTGGAACCATTCAGCAGGTAATGTTTGCCATCACCAGAAAGCCGCGCAGTCGTTCTTGCACCTAATGCATCTGAGCCTGACGTCGGCTCGGTTAAGCAGTAAGCGGCAATTTTGGAACCTGTGGCGAGGTCCGGCAAAYACTTTTTCTTCTGCTCAGGAGTCCCGAAAAACACAATTGGCAGCGTTCCAATTCCGACATGCGCTCCTATCGATAATGCAAAAGCTGACGCTTGCGCCAGATTTTCACTAATGATTGTGGAGCTTACCTTATCAAGTCCAAGGCCGCCATAAATCTCCGGCACGTCAGCTCCGAGTAAACCAAGCTCACCGGCGCTTCTCATCAGTTTAACCGTCAAATCGTAATTCAGCTTTTCGATATGCTCATCATTCGGCAGCACTTCGCCCGCTACAAAATCGCGCGTCGTCTCTGCGATCATGCGATGCTCCTCGGTAAAATCCTCCGGCGTCACGATATTGTGGAAATCGATATCTGAAATGACAAAACTGCCGCCTACGACTTTATCTGACATGGTTCATCTCTCCTCAGAATGAATTGGACAAGGGTTAATAAATGGCTGCAGAAGCTGGAACTGATGCAAGTGCTGAAACGGATGTGCAAGAGCTGGAACAGCTGCAGGACCTGGGCAGATCTGAAAGCTGGAACAGATGCAAGAGCTGGAACTGATGCAGAAATTGGTTACCGTCAGCGTTTAGCTGGAATTACTACCGCTATTTCAGCGGAATTCTTCAGAAAAAGGCATATAAATGGAAAAACTCCCGCTAATTCAATCCAATCGGTTCGAATGGAGCGATTGGATGACCAATAGCGGGAGAAATTCCCGTTAATTGGATGTGAAGTCATATTGGCGAATGATTAGCAGGCGTTTTTCCCGCTAATTACTCTGGTCAAGCGTGTACCTCGAACACACCGGCAGCCCCCATACCGCCGCCGATACACATCGAGACTACGCCATAACCGCCACCGCGCCGCTGAAGTTCATGAATTAATGAAGTCGTCAACTTCGCGCCGGTACATCCAAGCGGATGCCCGAGAGCAATCGCGCCGCCGTTCACATTCACCAGCTCCTCGTTCAATCTGAGCTCACGAATAATATGCATGCATTGCGAAGCGAAGGCTTCGTTGATTTCAAACAGATCCACCTGATCCTGGGTGATCCCCGCCATCTGCAGCGCCTTCGGAATCGCCTTCACCGGGCCAACCCCCATAATTTCCGGCTCCACACCGGAAAGCGCAAAAGACCTAAACGTCGCCAGCGGCTTCAGCCCGAGCGCCTCCGCGCGCTCGCGGCTCATCATCACGGCCGCCGCTGCGCCGTCCGACGTCTGTGACGCGTTGCCCGCCGTCACAGTGCCATGCAAGCTGAACGTAGGCTTCAGCTTGGCAAGCCCTTCCACGGATGTATCGGGGCGAACGCCCTCATCCGCGGCAAACACGAACGAACGCTCAAACRCTTTGCCGCGTTCGTCAATGCCCTTCATGCTCGTGCTGACCGGCACGATCTCGTCTACGAACTTGCCGGCTGCTATCGCCGCAGCCGCCAGTCGATGGCTCCGCGTCGCGAAGCCATCCTGCGCTTCGCGCGAAATGCCGAAGCGCTGCGCCACAGCTTCGGCCGTATGCCCCATGCCCATGTACACCTCAGGCATGGTCTCAACCAGCCGCGGGTGCGGCGAGAGCTTGAAGCCCGTCATCGGGACGTGGCTCATGCTCTCTACGCCTCCGGCGATGATCACCTCCGCGTGGCCCAGCATAATGCGCTCCGCCGCATAAGCGATGGCCTGCAGCCCGGAGGAACAAAAGCGATTGACCGTGATCGCCGGCACGGTCACTGGGAATCCCGCATAAAGCGCCATCGTGCGGGCGAAGTTGAGCCCTTGCTCACCTTCTGGCATGGCGCAGCCGATGATGATGTCGTCAACATCACCTTTGCCCACACCAGGAGCCCGACGCACAGCCTCCTCCAAGACGGCTTTGCCTAGATCCTCCGCTCTCGTTTGAGCGAAGCTGCCTTTCTTCGCGCGTCCAACTGCGGTGCGCGTAATCGATACAATGACTGCTTCCTTCATCGTTTCTCACCTCAATTAGAGTAGTAAGACGTGCTATTTCACGCATTTTCATACATATTTCCCATTCACGTTCCTCTTCGCATTTCCGTTCTTATCTCGATTCGTACTCGCATTCGTATTCCCGTTCATATTTCCGTTCGCACGTCCATTCAAATCTCTACTCGTATCTCCATTCGCACTTCCTCTCACATTCACTGTTAATTACGCAGCGCTTTCCCTTTAGAAAGCATATATTGCATACGCTGCTGTGTTTTCAATTCCCCACACAGACTAAGGAAAGCTTCTCTTTCCAAATCAAGCAAATATTGCTCGCTGACCAGCGTACCAGCCGGAACATTCCCGCCAGCAAGCACATGCGCCAACTTATTAGCGATAAGTACATCATGGTCGCTGATATAGCCGCCCTGCTTCATGGAGTAGGCACCAACCTGCATGACGGCTTTGCCATTTTCGCCGACAACGCGGATTTTCTCTTGCGCAGTTGGCGTATAACCTGCCGCATCCATACGCAGCACGGCTTGTTTGGCCTCATAAATCCGATGATCCGGATTGATAACGACCGTATCTTGAGGCCGCATATAACCGAGCCGTTTCGTATCATGCCCGCTTGTTGACACCTTGGCCATCGCCACCGTCTCAAAGCTTGCATTAATCCAAGGCTGTAGATCTACTTCAGGATCACGCACCAGCGAGCTCGCCCTGAGCGCCAGCTCTTTACAGCCGCCTCCAGCTGGAATTAAGCCCACGCCAACCTCCACGAGTCCATAATACGTCTCCGATGAGAAAATTGTTTGATCAGCCGGCATACAAGCTTCAACGCCACCGCCGAGCGTCATTTTATGAGGCGCTGCAACTACGGGTTTATCCAAGCTCTTGAGCTTCATCATCGAATTTTGAAATAAACGGATAATGCCGTCCACTTCATCCCACTCGCCGTCTTGCGCCTCCATGAGCAGCAGCATTAAGTTGGCGCCAACACAGAAGTTTTTCCCCTCATTTGCAACGACAAGCCCGCGGTAATTGCTGCGAACCTCGTCTACACTCTGTTGAATCATGGTGAGAATATCTCCACCTATTGCGTTGTTTGGAGATTGAAACTCCAGGCAGGCAACGCCGTCACCAATATCAATCAAATTTGCGCCGCTGTTCGAACGAATGACTTTATTTTGCTGCTTTAAAGCGGCCAGAGAGATAAGCTCGGGTTTTGTTTCAATGCCATGATACTCATTTTTCAAATAATAAAAGCTGTGCCCTTCCTTACTTGTATAGAAGCTGTCGTTACCCGCGGCAATCCAAGCTTTAACCCAGTCAGGCACTTCGCTGCCTTCAGCCTCCATTCGCTCCACAGAACGCTTAAGTCCAATGGCATCCCACGTCTCGAAAGGCCCCAAATCCCAGTTAAATCCCCATTTAAGCGCATTATCGATCTCGACAACAGAGTCTGCAATTTCATCCAATTTGGCCGCGGAGTACAGTAGCACTGGCTTCAAAATGTTCCACGCGAGCTCAGAGTATCGATCCTTAGCCCCTAGCAACGCCTTGAGCTTTCCACTTGTGCCTTTGGCTTGCTTGGCAGCTTCCAGGGAGGCTGAGCTGACTTTTCGGCTTGCCGCATACGTCATGCTGTTTAAATCCAGCGATTGGATTTCTTTTCCAGCGTCACTTTTTACTTTTTTATAAAAACCTTGACCTGTCTTTTCCCCGATCCAGCCTTTTTCCACCATCGTTTGTAAAATTGCCGGCGTGTCGAAAACAGCCTTCTCACTCGGATCATCGACCAGCCCAAACACGTTATTCGCGACATGTACAAAAGTGTCCAGACCAACCAAATCCAGCGTTCGGAACGTTGCGCTTTTCGGTCGCCCCATTGCAGGACCTGTCACTGCATCGACTTCTTCAACGGAATACCCGTTTGTGAGCATTTCGCGCAGCGTAACTAGRAGCCCATAAGTGCCAATCCGATTAGCAATAAAATTCGGTGTATCCTTTGCTTGCACGACACCTTTCCCAAGTTTCTTCTCACAAAACTCAGTCATTAAGGAAGTAATTACCGGGTCTGTGTGTTGACTTGGAATGACTTCGAGAAGCTTCATATAACGAGGTGGATTAAAGAAATGAGTGCCTAAGAAATGCTTTTTGAATTCATCGCCTGCATGCTCAATCATTGCATGAATGGAAATGCCGGACGTGTTGGAAGAAACGATTGTCCCCGGCTTCCAAACCTTTTCAATACGGCTAAATAACTGCTGCTTCGCCTGCAAATTTTCCACGATGACTTCAATGATCCAATCCACATGGCCGAGCTTTGCCAAATCATCTTCCAAGTTCCCCGGGGTTATTCGATCGATGAAGGCCTCACTGTACAGGGGGGCTGGGTTCGTCTTTTTGAGTTTATCCATCGCATTAATGGCTAGACGGTTCCTTACTTTCGGATGTTCCAGCGTTAATCCTGCGGATTCTTCTTGCGGCAATAGCTGGGCTGGCACCATATCAAGCAATAAGACAGGAATGCCTACATTTGCTAGATGAGCAGCTATGCCGGAGCCCATCACACCGGAGCCGATAACGGCAGCAGTACGAATCTTTGTCATATGGAAATATCCTCCTACATGAAATTTTCAGTCTGTCTTAAGTTGTTCCAAATACAGACGTAGCTAGAATTTCAGCGATATCTCGCGCTTTGACTCGCTCCTCGACCTCCTTCAGCTTGGTTCCATCCTCCACCATCGTTAAGCAATACGGGCAGGCCGAAGAGATGACCGTTGGATTCACACTCAATAATTGTTCCGTGCGTGCTACATTAACGCGTGTACCAGCGGTTTCTTCCATCCACATCATCCCGCCTCCGGCACCGCAGCACATACTGTTTTCACGGGAACGCGGTTGTTCTACCAATACAACCCCTGGAATCGCACGCAAAATGCTGCGTGGTTCCTCATACACCTCGTTGTAACGGCCAAGGTAACAGGAATCGTGATACGTAATGCGTTCTTGCACCTCGTATTGCGGTTTCAAGCGCCCTTCTTTCACCCATACATTGAGCAGTTCTGTGTGATGAAAAACATCGGCCTCCAGGCCAAATTCGGGGTACTCATTTTTGAAAATATGATACGTGTGCGGGCAGGTCGTTACGATTTTCCGAACCTTATACTTTTGAAAAGTCGCAATATTGTCGGCACACAGCTGTTGGAAAAGAAATTCATTCCCCATACGGCGGGGGGTATCGCCCAATTTCGGCAGGTCGTGCAGGCCCAGAGCTCCTCCTCTGTGATGATGCCGCCGATAAGCTCCACCTCTAACGGGTTATGCCCGCTATGTGTGGCGAATGCCGCCGCCGGAACCCACGGCGATTTGGACGTGATAGCAGCGCCCTTTTCAGTCAAATGGTCACGCAGCTTCGTAATCAGATGCATAGGTGAAAGCATCTTGCCTGTTGTATTAGCTGGGCATACATTCGTGCAGCGCCCGCACTCCACACAGGAGTAGAAATCCAGCATCTGCTTTTGCGTAAAATCTTCAATTTTGCCTACACCGAACGATTCCGCTTCTTCATCCTCCAAATCAAGCGAAGCCAGCTTGCCCGTTGGCTCCGTGCGTCGGAGCAAAATATTGATAGGCGCAGTAATAATATGAAAATGCTTCGATTGCGGAACATAGATGAGGAAAGACAGCAAGATCAGCAAATGCATCCACCAGCTGGCATAAAATCCTATCGTCGCTCCTGTATGCGAAAGACCACTAAACATCCCAGCAAAAACCGATGAAATAGGCGCATAACCTGAAGCTCCCAGCCCCTCTCGCACCCTTTCAAAACCTCCGCTGACAACGACAGATAACAGGAGGAAAAAGATGAAGAATACAACAATACTTGGCTTCCAGCCCCGCTTGAGACGTTTAAGCTTTTCAATATAACGGCGATACGTCGCATAACCCATAGCCAGCAGAATCAGCGCAACCGTTACTTCCTGGATGAAAGTAAAATAATCGTAACCGGGAATTGGTAACCCACGGCCAATTAATCCTTTTAGAATCAGATCAAGCGCTCCTAGCTGCAAAATAAGAAAACCATAGAAGATGACGATGTGCATGATGCCGCTTTTCTTATCCTTCAGGAGTTTCGTCTGGCCGAACACTTGAATGGCAAATTCCTTTAATCGAGCCTTGGCTTCTTTCTTCAAGTTCACTGATTTCCCTAACTGGATGTACAAATATCGGTGGTAGACAATTCGGCCAAATAAGAACAACGCATATCCGGTAACCACTAGAAACAATACAAACTGAATGAGTGAACCAATCATGGAGG
>NZ_JBFTQB010000182.1:0-8803 GCF_056398785.1 Paenibacillus sp. 01T422
GTCAAGGGATATCTTCCCTCTTTCATCAAGATATAAGATAATGAACGAATGGACTTGCATAAATCGAACAGGAGTTACTTCAATGACCAATTCACTTCAATGGCTTAAGCACCTGCCTTCCCGTATTATGATTGTTATTTTGCCTTTTTTCCTGATGGTCATGGTCGAATATTTAGATCGCGGCTCGTATGAAGAACTCCATAAATGGGCGATGAACCACCCTCTTTCCATGGTTCTTGCCTACTTTGTTATGGGAACTTTGTATCTCTTCCTAATTGCCATTACCGGCAAAAGCCGATTGTCCTTCTGGTTGCTATGCGCTGCACTTTTACCGCTTGGCGCAATTAGCGGCAGTAAATTAAAGGCAATAGGAGCTCCTTATTACCCATGGGATCTTTATTTTAACAATCAAATTATCGCGTATATGTCATTTCTGAAAGGATATCTCAATCTTCGAATATTCGGGTTTGTAGCGCTTTTTCTTGTATTGCTCGCCTTGTTATTTCATCTAGCGTTGCGCCGACATCGCATCCAGTTTACATGGATTGAACGCAGTATTTATGCTGTCATAGCTATCGTAATGGCGACGAGCCTATATATGGACAAGCCTATCCCATTCATGAATCTTTACGGCATTTACACGGTCCCTTGGGATCAAACAATAACCTATGATGAGAATGGATACCTCTATTCCTCAGTGCAGATGTTAGGTTTTCTGAATGTAGCCAAGCCGGACGGTTATAGCAAAAAAGCGATAGATGCCATTTTAGCTAAAATTCCAGAGAAATCGGCAGCAAGTGATAAAAAACCAAATATCATCGTTATGCTTGGGGAATCATTCTGGGATCCAACACTTATGAAAAACGTTACGTTTAGCCGGGATCCGATCCCTAACTTACATCAACTTCAAAAAACGTACACAAGCGGTTGGATGATGTCTCCTCAATTCGGTGGGAGTACGGCAAATGTAGAATTCGAAGTACTGTCTGGTAATTCTATGCGGTTTTTCGGGAAATCTCCTGATAAAATTCTGCCTTATATCCAGTATATGAATCACGGCGTTGACTCATTGGCTAGTATTATGACTAGACAAGGGTATACAGCGACCTCTATCAACCCTTTCTTCAGCTATTTTTTTGACAGCCGAAAGGTGTATATGGATTTTGGATTTTCGCGGTTTATTTCCAGCGAATATTTCCCTAATGATTTTGAAGGGCCGAACTATGCGGATCGGGCTGTTGTGAAGAAGATTATTGAAGAAACCGAAAAAAGTCCTGGGCCTGATTTTATTTTTGCAAACACGATGGAAAATCATCATCCTTATCAACCAGGGAAGTTCAACAAAAATACGATTGAAGTGACGGGGGATATTTCCGCTGAATCCAAGGGGATTCTGGAAACGTATGCGCAGGGTATTAATGGAACTGACAAAGCGCTTCAGTCGTTGGTAGACTATTACTCCAAGAAATCTGAGCCAACGATTGTGCTATTTTTCGGCGACCACTTTCCTTCTTTTGAAGAAGATTACAAAGTGTACCGCGATGCGAAGTATGTACTTCCTAATGATCCAGATTTATATACAAAAACCCATTATACGCCATTCTTGATATGGAACAATTTCCTTCCAGCAGAACAAGAACAATTGAACCTCAAGATGAGTCCTTCGTTCCTCGGTCCAAAGCTTCTTCACATGGCTGGCGTTAAGGGAAGTTACTACACCGATTATCTGTATGATTTATCACAAAAGATTCCGGTGATACCACCCAATGAGATGTGGGACAAATATAACATTAAAGCAAGCGATCTTAGTGATTATATGAAGCTTCAGTATGATAATTTATTTGGAGGCCGTTACGGATACGAGGCAAAAGGTTATAAAGACACAATCGTTCAGCCAGGTTATGTATTAGGCTATGGTGATCCAGTCATTACTAAATTAAATCGCAGCGGCAATAAGCTTCAGGTCGTAGGCAAACCTTTTTATTCGTCCTGCAATGTGTACATTGATGACAAGTTGTTTAAGTCTAACTTTGATGGGGAAAATACCTTGTATGTTGATTTGACGGATAAAGAGAACCCGATCCTCGATAACGATAAGCCTCACCAAGTCGAAGTGCGCGTCTATGATGATAAAAAGATGAAGATTGGTCAATCACCTCTATACCCGCTCCCGCAGTCATGACGTTAGCCCTCTTGGAATAGGATGAACCATATCCTGCATTCAAGGGGGTTTTGTGTTTGTCTAGTTATATTCCGCCTGCTCATGTTCATTTCTTCAAGGTCATGTCATCGATCACTCTCGATCATGATCATTTATTGCGTTTATATACCTTTAATGTGAATGGCACTGCCTACGACGGGCATGTTCACCAGTATCAGGGTATTACAGGTATTAGATATGGACATTACCATAATTACTTTGGAACGACCGGTCCTGCCATTGCACTTCAGAATGGCACACATATTCATTACTTGGAAGGAATTGTCGAACTTAACGCTTTTAATACATCAAGGGGCCATTCACTTGAAATCTCCGCCAAAAAGACAGGACTGATTAAAGAGTTGCATCAACATGCCTACTCCGGGTATTCTACCGCTGGTTTTGGCTATGAACCTTGGTGAAAAAAAAAGAGTCAAGTATGGAGCTGTTGGGCCTCCGCTTAACTCTTTCAAAATTATTATTCTAATGTCTTAATCTGAATGGACCATTCGAAAGTGAATGTCTCCCCTGCCGCTAAGCCAAGGGCACCAGATATTTCAGGTGCAAAGGACTCGTTGAACACGTTCATAATACTCGTATAAGGCTCTAGAGACACGGCATTCGTCCAAGGCGCCGTGAATAGGACATGAATGGGAAACTTGTCTCCCATGTTGAACACAAGCTTCGTTCCGCGAGCTTCATACTGAATCTCGCAGGTCTGCGGGCCCCGCTCAACGCTGAGCATCTGCGAGCCGCCTGGATAGCTTGGCAGCGCCGTAACGAGCTCACCCTGCTTCAGCGCCGCCGTCAGCGGCGATGGCGCAGGCTTGCCTGCGGCGTAGCCGTCTGCGCTGAGCGGCCACTCTGCCGCTGCAGGGATCACAACCTTCACGCGGCTAGCTTCGCCATCCGCGTAAGCAAAGTACGGGTGAAAGCCAAGGGATAGCGGCATCGTGCTGCCGCTCTTGTTGGCGATTTCACCGCTGAGTGACAGCGTACCGTCCTTCAGCCGGTACGTGAAGCGGAAGCATGCGGCGTGTGGATAATACGCCAGCATGTCCGGATGCTCCGCGAGGTCGAACTCCGCGGAGACATAAGCACCGCCAGCGCTATCTGCGCCGCTGGCAACGACCTTCCACGGCCGCTCGCGCAGCTCGCCGTGGGAGTGATCCGGCTCCCTGTTAGCGGGGAGCCGGTATTCGCGGCCTTCGAAGGTGAAGGCCGCTTGCTTGACGCGCCCCGGCGGGAACAGAATGGGCACGCCATAGCGCGAAGACTTGACGCGAAGCTCAGCCGTGCTGGCTGGCTTCGCGATGTAGGCATGGTTCCGCACGTCGAAGCGGAACAGGTGCAGTCCTACGGCCGGAATAATTTCGGCCGTAGCTTGGGCTTCATGGTCGACGAGGCGAAGCGTCGACTCCCCGTCCCATTCACTATGGATTAGTTCATAACGTGACATTGTTGAATCCTCCTTGTTTGCGCTTAAGATAAGCTAGGTTTGAAAGTGTTTTTTCTTGCTATTTGTCCGTAATAGTTCATGACTACTAATATCCCTGCTACAAGAATTATCGTAGTAATCAGGCTGCCTTCCGCTCCAAAGCTGCCTCCGGAAAGAAGCACGTTACCTTGCGCTTCGGCTTTGAAAATAGAAGGCATGGGTGTGCCAGATACTTGAAATCCAAAAATACAGCCTTGAATGAAATTCCACGACAAGTGCATACCGATCGGCATCCACAAACCTTTTGACAGCTCACGAGATACACCGAATAATAATCCCGCCAATATCAAGTTCAAAAGCGGCATGGGTGTGCTCCACATCCCAGGATTGAACGAATGCAGGAATGCGAATACAAGCGTCGATACGATTATAGCAGTCGATCTTMCAAACCGTTCTTTTACGAGTCCCTGCAGATAGCCGCGGGCGAATAATTCTTCATTCACAGCTACGCCAATGAACAACAGGAACCCGCTTACTAATTCGAGCAGCATCGATTCCGTCCATGGATTGGACAGCATGCTAATACCGCCCAGCAGCCAGATGCCTAAACAGGAAACTGTGATAAGGAGTGCCCCCGCTGTGAAGCCTTCACCAAATCGTCTCCCAAAATGGCGAATCTGTAGACCTAGTGTCCACCCTTTGCGTCGTTCAAAGATTCCATACGCGAGAAACACGCCGCCTACGAAACCAATAATTTGCGCCCACAAAGCTGCCTTAATAAAAAACGAATCGCCTGCAACAGCGGCTAGGCTCCTCTCCAGCTCCGGCTGCTTCAAAATCGCAATAACCGCTGCCGCAATCGATAAAATGACCGTAATGACAACAATGAAAACAAGGGACAAGAGTACTTTGCCCAAAATGGTCAAAATGGATAAGGACATTCGCTTCTTTACATCAATGAGGCTTCACTCCTTTCTCACCACTTATTCGAGAAAGAGGCCCTAAATCCTGCCAGTTATACGGCAAAGGAACTCTTGTGCATTTGTTGGCTCCGTGCCACAATAGAGGAAATATTGGATTTGTCTACGGAGGACTCATGCTGTTCGTTCTATTTGCTCTATGGATTATCGCGCTCGGCCTTGTTATGATCGATCCCCGGTCGAGCACCATGCGCTGGATGAGTGCCATCGCTTTTACAGGCGGCTTCGGCGCCCTTGCCGCCGTTATATCCGAAACCTTCCTACCCTATATCCAGCAAACAGTGCCTAATCCTTCGATTAGCGCTCTACTTTATCGCTTCATGGGGATTTGCTCGCTCATTTCTTATTACGGCTTGCCTTATTCCTTCGCAATGCTTTCACTGAGCTATAACTCAGCTTGGCAAAAACCTGCTTTTCGCACGTGGCTGCCAATCGTACTACTGCTTCCTACTGTTGGGTGTCTCCTTTTCACACCGGGGTATACCGAAGAAATGCCAATTACATTCCCCATCGTCGCATTATGGGCAGTGCCATATTTTATCATCGGCGCCGTGCTAATTGTCATGAAAACAGAGCGGCTTCCTGCTTTGAGACGAACGCACTTGTTTACATGTCTCGCGCTTTTGCCACCTATCCTCTGTGTCGGTGTGCTGAACTATGTAATGCCAAGCTTCGGCTACTACCGGATGTGGGTGTATCACGTATGGATTCTAGCTTTCGTCGTACCTTTTTTTGTTTTCACATTTTTCAAATACGGCTTCCTCGGGATGAGACTTTTAATTGAACGTCGTAAGCTTGACTCGACACTTCGTGCCATCACCTCAGGGACCGCTATTTTGAACCATGCAATCAAGAATGATGTCGGTAAAATGCGATTGTTTCTGGAAAAAATGAAACAGCATGCCGAAGAAACCCATCAAGCGGAGCTTATACAGGACATTGAGGTCGTCATGGGCGCTTCCCAGCACATCCGCGATATGATTTCCCGGGTGCATGAGCAAACACAGGAGCTTCCTCTGCGGGTCACTCCTGTGCATATAAGCGAGCTGTTAGATGAGGTGCTTCTCCCGCTCCAGCCTTCTCTTTCGAACATAACTGCTCAGTTGAACATTTCAGAACATTTATCACTCCAAATTGACCGCATTCAAATGGCCGAAACATTAACGAATGTGCTGATGAATGCGATTGAAGCCATGCCGCAAGGCGGCGAGCTTATCATACGGACTCTGCATGCTAAGAAAAATATTGTTTTAGAAATCAAAGATAGCGGCACAGGGATGGAGAAGGAAGTTTTGAAACAAGTTCTGGAACCCTTCTATACGACGAAAAGCGGCAGTCACAACAACTTCGGCCTTGGGCTGGCTTATTGCTACAGCGTCATGAAAAAGCATGGAGGATCATTGGAGCTTAGCAGTTCACCTGGGAAAGGTACGAGTGTGTTTCTTACATTTCCAAGCAGCCGAATTCATACTTAAGGGGGGGTTCAAGTTGGAACCTATTCGTATATTAATTGTTGAGGATGACCTCGACTGGCTACGCGGCCTGAAAGCGTATTTAGACCGTCAGCCTGACCTTCAAGTCATTCGTACCATCTCGACCGCGGAAGAAGCGAGAGAACTCTTTATGGCGTCTGAAGCGGATGCTGACGTTGTACTTATGGATATTATGCTGCAGGATGAACCAGCAGGGATTGGACTTGCCGAGCAGGCGCTTCTGGCGTGGGGTGTCAAAGTCATTATGCTGACTTCCATGGAAGAGAAGGATTTCATATTCCGTTCCTTCCAAGCTGGTGCCATCGATTATCAAATCAAATCCAGATTTGAGGAACTGCCGGCCATCATACGCGCTGCGCATGCTCGTAAGGCGTCCATTAACGCAGCGGTAGCCGAACAAATGCGGGAAGAGTTTCGCAGGCTCAAGCGGCTTGAACATCAATTCAAGGTCAAGGAAGCCCGTGATTTGATCACACCGACAGAACTTCAGGTGCTGGAAATGATCGATCAAGGTCATACACAAACGGAAATTGCAAGCCGTTTCTTCATTTCGCTGCGGACAGTCAAAATTCACGTAGGCCATATATTGAAGAAGCTAGGAAGTCCAAGCAGCAAGGATGCCGCCCAGAAAATGAGAGAATTAGGACTGTTCGAGCGAGGAAACTCGACGCACAATAGTAATCGCGAAAAAGACTAGTGAATATCCTTCTTTTTAAATCTTCCGCCTTTGACATCGTGGATATTGCCGACTGCGAGGAATGCCGATGGATCGAGTTCATCAACAATGGATTTCAGCTTCGCCTCCTCCAGTCGCGTGATGACACAGAATATGACCTTTTTATTATCTCCGGAGAAACCGCCTTCCCCTTCCAAATACGTGACACCACGCCCCAGTCGGTCGAGAATTGCTTCTCCGATCTGTCTAAACTGATCACTGATAATCCAAACGGATTTGGACTCATCAAAACCCTCGATCGTCACATCAATCAATTTATAAGCGATAAAATAAGCAATTAATGAGTACATTGCGCGATCCCAGCTGTATACAAAACCTGCACTGCCTAGAATAAATAAGTTGAAGAACATTACAATCTCGCCTACGGAAAATGGAATCTTTTTGGAAACTAGAATCGCAATAATTTCCGTTCCATCAAGCGATCCCCCGAATCGGATAACCATCCCCACGCCAATCCCGAGGATAATTCCTCCAAAAACGGCGGCTAATAAAGGATCATTCGTCAGTTCATGTACCGGGTGAAGCAGCCATGTACCAATTGACATCACCAAAATGGCGAATAATGTTGATAACGCAAACGTTTTTCCGATCATTTTATAGCCGATAAACAGAAATGGAATATTCAATAAGGTAAGGAAAATCCCTACTTGAATGTGGGTCAAATACGACAAAATAATGGAAATGCCGGTAATTCCGCCATCAATAATTCGGTTAGGAACCAAGAAAATTTCAAGCCCTACAGCCATTAAGGCTGCTCCAATGAATAGAAAGACACCTCGCCGCAATATGCTGCTCTTGGTCATTCTGCGATGCTGCGCTCTAATCATTGCCCTCTTCTGCAATTGGATCTGTTCTTTAGCCATCGTTCATCCCCTTCGTCTCTCCTAATTTCTACTCCCTACTTTCTCGATAGAACCAGCATTTTCCTGCCGAAGCCACCATTTTCTCCCGACAAAATGCCTTAAAATAATTAGATAAACTACCATCGAATATTGCCGATTCMCATGGTATAATGTCAGATGTCCTTTACAATTTATCTACAATCCATAGGAGAAAATATGAAACTACATCTAGATCGTTTACTGCAGCTATCCCGGCAGCGGCTGCCCTTTATTCTCATTGCTTTAATTCCTGTGGTTATTATGGAAATCTTAAGCCGCGGGGACTATATAGATATGTTTACATGGAGTTATAAACATATTATCGAGTTGGTTTATAATGAATGGATTGTATTTAGTCTGCTTTTGCTGTTCATCGCCATCATTGGCCGTACTAGAGTAGCTTATTGGATTCTTTCAGGAATTCTACTGGTGATGGGACTCATTAGTGGGATTAAACTCAAAATTTTAGGTGTCCCTTTGACACCTTGGGATATAGTTTTGGCCGGCGAAGCTTCCGATATGGTGCAGTATATTAAGAACATTTTCACCTTCAAAATTTTGCTTTTGATCGTGTTGTTCTTAGCAGCCAGCTATTTCTTGTTATACCGCACACAGTTATTTATGAAAAAAGTTCCTATAAAAGAACGGGGAATTATCGCGGTTATTGCGCTCGGCATGTTGGCAGCGGTTTATTCCGATCTACCTCTACCCATTCAGAAATGGTGCGGAATTAAAGCTTCGGTATGGAATCAGGTTGAAAATACGCAAACAAACGGGAATTTGAGGTTTTGACGGGGAACTCCATGCGTTTCTTGCCGCAAGGATCAATTGCATATAACCAATTCATTACGAATGAAGTGGACTCGTTAGCTAGTATTTATGCAAGGCAAGGCTACACATCTACAGCTATTAGCCCTTTCTACAATTGGTATTTTAATAGTAATAGAATATATAAAGACTTCGGTTTCTCTAAGTACATTCCGATTGAATATTTCAAGCCTAACTATTCAGGCCCTTATATCGCGGATAGCGAGGTTGCTGCGAATATTATTCATGCGACGGATCTCAGCGATGG
>NZ_JBFTQB010000183.1:0-8493 GCF_056398785.1 Paenibacillus sp. 01T422
ACATTCCAAAGATTGATTCAAATGAGGCTTATGAAATAATGGCAAAATTTGCTCAAAGTACCCAATCCGATCCGAAAGATAGGTTGTTTAATGCCCTTGATGGTAACAAACCTTTTCGAAGGTTTAAGGATACGCTTTATGAACTGGATATTTGGGAAGAGTGGAACAAATTTCAAAACAAGTTTGCAGAAGAAGAGATCCAATCGTGGTTGGATGAATCTGAACTGAATTACAATGAATTGAATGAAAAGCACAAAACGAATCATCCTTTTTATACTGAAGGTAGTGTTTCGGTTGAATAGACAAGGGCTGCAGAAAAAGGTACGACATACGGTACATTAACTGATCTGGGAAAAAGGGTTCGCAAGCCCCTTGGATACTAAGGGGAAACGCTATCTTAACAATCTGTCGTTGGCATTATGCAGCAAACTATTAGTCTGATCGAAGTTCCATTCAGCATCATTCGAGAAAAGGGTAAGATGTTTGCGAAACTTCTTGTTATGAAAATGAGTATCGGTATGGTCGTTGAAATGAGGCGCTGAAGTAATTGAAAGGAGCTTGCCACTGAAATTTGGTGGAAGGCTCCTTTTTGCAATTCAGGGAACGCCTCTGCGGTTTGCTCACATATTTATTAGTTGTGTAGTCTTAGGAATGATGGGGTAGGCTGCATTAATTTCCCTTATAAAATAGATGCCAATGGGTACGCTATTAGCAAAAGGAGCTGGGAATATGAATATCATGGAGGTACTCGGCGATGCGATAAAGCCGTTTCTGGATGGCGAAAAGCCTCCTTTAAATGTCGGAGAAGTCATGAATCTGTGGTTTTATTTCAATGCAACGGATCAAACCTTGCGCGGTGAGCAGGTATCTTATAATATTGCTGAGGATCCTGAATTGAAAGAGAAGCTGCGAGAGGTCATTAATGATGTGCATAGACCGATACTCGTGGAGCTAACTGAATTTTTAAAAGTCGAAGGTGTCCCGTTGCCAGCGGCATCTGAGGATAAACCGGTTKGCGATTTTCGAGATATTCCGAAGGGTTCGAAGTTGTCAGATGAGGAAATTGCGAACCTTCTCAGCTTCAATTTAGTATTAGGAATCAATTATGGTGGCCGGGGGATGACAGAAGCCGTGAGGCCGGATGTGGCCATGATGTTTGCCAAGTTTCAGATGAAAAAGTTAATTTTTTCGATAACGTTTAAGGATATGCTGATACGCAAAGGGTGGTTGTTGGCTCCGCCGAATTTTAGACCGGAAGCATGAAGTGGGTTGTTATAGCCGAGGTATCGCGGCGCGCTGCTGGATAAAGAAAAAGACACCAACAAGGTGTCTTTTTTCTTATCTTTTTCTTGTCTTTTTCTTATCATTTCCTTCTTCTCATGCCCCTTTAACTTGGCCGCGAATTTCACCTTCTGGATTCCTGCTGGTGTGCACGTTGACATAAGCGTTACCGTCTTCAAATTCGGTGATTAAGTCTTTAAGCGTCTGCCCTTGCAGCGGACCTACTAAATCCTGATTCGTCAGAGTGCCTCGAATAACACCTCGTCTGACAGAAATACCGAATTTGTTTGGGCCAAACAGGAAAACAGCAACGGAACCGTTGCGGCCTGTTCGTCCAAGATGAATTTGGCCTTGCGTTGCGCGGGAAACATTTCGTAGGATCAGTGCAAATCTTAGCTGGGTTCCGCTGCTGTTCAGCTCAAATATGGCATCTCCGGTTGATAAAGTCTGTACGGGAGGCACCTCGTTTCTACTGTTTAGAAAGGCTTTGTATATAGCTGGAATAGGTCTTCACTCTCCTTTTCTAGTAATACTTCTTATGTATTCATAGATTGAGAGATTTGCTTGTTGATAGGCCTAAATGTCCAAGCACAAATAAGACCCTCTAGTTCCGCTACAACGCCGATTAGAAGAGAATGGCGAAAGAGAACTACAGGGCCTGTATGCTTCAAAGAGAGAAACCACTCACATCAAGCGGCGGTCTGACGGTCATACAAGTTGAACATGATGTTATACAGAACCGCGGAAATAACAGCTATTCCCGCAAGTAGGATGAACGTCCATGGGAAGCCGATCCATGAAGAGATCGGGATCGACAGCGGCGCTAAGGTGCGTCCAAGCGTGTACCGCAAGCTGCCAGCGGCAAAATATTGGCCGCRCATATGCTCGGGAGCCAGCCGCGAGACGAAAGCTTGCTGAGGGCCGGCCGACATCAGCTCTGCCAATGTGAACACAGCAATCGCGAGGGTGAAGCCCCAGAAGGTGGACATGTGGCCGAACATGGCGATGCCAAGCGCATAGAAAAGCGCACCGCCGATGAATACGTAGCGGTCCCGATATGCGATCATCCACTTGGTCACAAGCACGGTAAATAGGGCCACGAACAGCCCGTTCTCGGAGACAATYAGGCCGAACAACTGCTTGCCGGATAACTGCAGATTCCAGTCGCCGTAGGAGAAGATCGTCGATAGCTTCACGGTTTCCTCCATAAAAACAGGGAATAGCAGATCCAGCTGCATGAAGGTCTGAGACAGCAGGACGCCTGCTAAGATGAACAGCAGGAAGACGCGATCAGCTGCAATAATCTTGTAGTCCCGCAGCTGCGCTGCAAGGAACCGGTACCAGGGCTCACCGGCTGTGGAACGGTTGCGCTGGACAAGTTTCTCCGGCAGCGTTTCGTGTAAGGTGCGGCTCATCGTCAAAGAGAGGAGAAGGCAGAACACCGCAGCAGCGAACAGCACGATGTACGGATTATCATCGTAAGTGATAGATCCGAGCAGCGGACCGACAACGACAGACACGTTCGCGGCTGTATAGAAGATGGCAAAGACGCTGGAGCGGTGCTCCTCCTTCACAACATCCGCGACCATGGCTTGGCTGGCAGGCCAATAGATGGAACCGGACATGCTGGCGAAGCTGAACCCGATGAAGCCAAGGATGGGCATCGCGATCATAGGTGAAGCAGCAAGGGCGAAGACGCCGTATCCGAGGCCTTGTCCGCATGCCGCGAGGACCATCATTCGTTTGCGTCCGAAACGGTCAGCGCAGTAGCCGCCCATTAAGTTGGCGAAAACGGACAGGGTCTGCGACAAAATCAGGAGAATGCCTGTCCAGCCTTTGCCGAAGGAATTCGCAAAATAGATCGATAGAAACGGAAAAAAGGTCCAAAAAATAACATTAAAAGCAGTCTCTCCGCCAAGGCGGATTTTTAAATTAATATCCCAATCTCTCATTCTCATCTGGCTGTTACCTCTGGTTGATAGTGTTTACTTACATATATACTACCATTCTTACAAAATAAACAAAACGAAGGAAGAACATGTGGATAATCGGATTAAGACGTATCCGTCTGGAGACCGAGAAGGAATATGACCTGCGTCTGAATGATTTCCGTAATAGATCGTGTATACTGATATAAAAAGCAGCAACAGGAGGAACTTTTATCATGAATGCTGGAACGTTGGTCGGGTATGGCATTGGCGCACTGGTCATCATATTGGTCATATGGCTCAGAACCCGGGGCAAAACACGTCCGATCAAAAATAAAGGGATGGGAATTCTAATTCCCGTCATTATACTGCCAATTCTCTTTGGTTTTTCCATTTACTCGTTAGCGAAAATTCCTGATCATCCGTTTCATTTACCCGTGATCTGGGAGATGTTGTGCGCCATGTTGCTTGGCATCGGGCTAGGCAGCATTATGCTGTATCATACCGGCTATGAGAAGCGGGAAGATGGGTATGTTTACGCGAAGCCAAACAAGAATTTCAAGTATGTTATTATTGCCGTATTGGTCATTCGCATCGCGCTATCGCAATATTTCAAAGGGCTGGATTATACGGAATTTACGGTTCTTACCATGCTTATGGCATATTTATACATTTCAGTTTGGCGAATTGGCAGTTTCATGAAATACCGCAAAGCCAGTGTGAACTGAATCGCGACAGAGGAGTACCCGGGCTGCTATCAGCCTGGGTATTTTTTTATTTCTGGGGAAAGGTCAGGCGCTCACGATATATCAGTAGAAGATCAGAACTTAATGATGTAATATATAATAGACAAGAAATGACAATATTTTCGCGCAGCGAGTAGGTACAATAGGGGTGAGGTGTCACATGAAATTTCTGTTCTATTTTGCACAATGCAGTGCATTAATCGTGACTTTTGTTTTTCTATTAAGATGGCTGTACCCCTACTATGTAAAATGCTCCAAAAGAGCGCAGTCGATCATTTTCGGGATCGCTTTCGGGATCTTCGGTCTGGTTATTATGCAAATGCCGCTGAATGTCGCTCACGGGTTGCATATGGATGTCCGCTTTGTAAGCGTTATATTTTCGGCTGTTTTTGGCGGGCCTCTTTCTGCTATCCTCACAACGCTAATGATTGGCTCTTATCGCATCATGCTTGGGGGAGATCTGCTGTTTCCATTAGGGTCTCTCGTGACAACGACGTTGATCAGTATTGCCGTTCATCTATGGAGTGTTAAAAGTAGAAAGCTTATGGAGAGATACGGCTGGCTGCTAGGGCTGGTTATCGGTCTTCAGACGGTAGGCTGGGCGCTGCTTGCGCCGCAGGAAACGATGCACTATTTTTTGACAGAGTTTTCAGTCAGTTATGTGATTTTTCATACGGTAGCCATTCCACTGTACTACTCGTTGATCGCTTACGAAATTAGAAGCTTCGAGACGGAGATCAAGCTGCGCGAAAGTGAAAATCGGTATCGGACGCTGGTGCAGAACTCGCCTGACCTCGTCTATTGCTGCGACCTGAATGGGAAGATTACACAGGCTAATAATAAGATGTCGCATTTCTTGAAAATGAAGGAAAGTGAATTGCTCGGGCAAAATATGCTGGACTTGATGGCATCAGAGCTGACTCGCGAACAGTGGAAGCAAGCGCTTAACGAAGTGCTAAGCACCAAGGAATCCAAGTCGTTCGAGGCGGAAAGCATGATGTCAGACGGTGAAAATAAATGTATGCATTACACGGTTTCGCCGATTTTCAATCGGAACAAGGAGATCGTGGAAGTGAYGGGAACCGGTCATGATATTACCGAACTCAGGCAGCAGGAGAAGGCGCTTCACCAATACAAAGGCCATCTCGAGGAACTGGTGGAGGCTCGCACGTCGGAGTTGGAGGAAGCCAAGGAAATGGCTGAGTCTGCGAATCGCGCGAAAGGCGAGTTTCTGGCCAATATGAGTCACGAGATCCGCACGCCGCTTAACGCGGTGATTGGTTTAAGTTATTTGCTCCAGCAAACGGAGCTTTCAGAGCAGCAGCAGGTCTATGTGGATAAAACGATTATTTCCGCCAAAAATTTGATCGCGCTCATCAATGACGTCCTGGATTTCTCAAAAATAGAAGCGAAAAAACTGGTCATCGAGCAAGTCGATTTTGACCTATATGATGTCCTGAATCAGATTTCCAATCTGATTGGGATGAAGGCTTATGACAAAGGGTTGAAGCTGCACTTCTCCATTCATCATGAAGTTCCGCAAATGCTTGTCGGCGACCCGTTCCGTTTGAATCAAATTTTGATCAACCTGTCCAATAATGCTGTGAAATTCACGGATCAAGGAGAGATTTCTTTTGAAATTTGCCTTTTATCCAAAAGCGAACGGGGTGTCACTCTGGGATTTACGGTTCGCGACACAGGAATCGGCATTACGGAAGAACAGCAGGAGCAGTTGTTTCACCATTTTACACAGGCAGATATGTCGACAACCCGGAAGTACGGCGGGACAGGGCTTGGTCTTGTGATCAGTAAAAATCTTGTCGAGCTGATGGGAGGAGCTATAGGTGTAGAGAGTCAAGCGGGACAAGGCAGCTCGTTCTCCTTTACCGCTGATTTCGGCTATAGTACAGGTTCGCGGCTCACGTCGATGAATCCAGACTCACAGCTCAAATTACTCCGCGTGCTGCTAGTTTGTGACGATGCTGATATGCAGCTAGTACTCAAATATCAGCTTGAACAGTTCCAGTTCATTGTCAACACGGCAGTTTCCGAGAGTAGCGCAATTGAACAAATTTACCGCAATGGCCGCTACGATTTGGTAATTGTAGATTGGAAGCTGAGGGATTCAGTTGCCGTACCGCTTGCTGAGCGTATTCAGCTCGAATTCTCCTCGCCGATGCAGGTCATCGTGATGATTACCGCGTATCATGAGCCTGAGCTCCAAACACGCATCCGTTCGCAAGCCATAGATAAGGTGCTGTACTACCCGATCAGTCAGTCGCAGTTATACAACGAGCTTATCAGCTTGTTTCAACAGCATTTTGTGGCCAAGCAGGTCACAGGGCCGGATCCTGAGAAGTTGGAGCGTTTCAAAGCGCTGCAGCATGCAAGCATTTTACTCGTGGAGGATAACGAAATCAATCAATTGGTTGCAACGGAGATGCTGAAAGAAGTTGGCGTGGTAGTCGATGTGGCTGAAAATGGGCTCGAAGCTGTCTCCCTTGCGAAGCTAAGGCATTATGACGCAATTTTGATGGATTTGCAAATGCCTGTGATGGGCGGCTACGAGGCGACCAAGCATATTCGCCAGCTGGAGCACGCGAAAGATATTCCGATTATTGCGATGACAGCGGATGCAATGAAAGGCGTGAAGGAAGAAGTACTTGAAGCGGGTATGAGCGGCTATATTACGAAACCTTTCGATCCCATTCAGTTGTTCGGCTTGCTGCAGCGCCTGATTCAGACTTCGACTGTGAAGGGATATAAACAAATCGCGGCTTCAACGGAGACGGCAGACGGGCCGGAAGTGAAATAGAACGTGCTGCAAGCCATAGGGAGCGCATTTTGCTATAATTAAAGGGCAAGTACTAACGAAGCGGGTGATCATTCAGATATGCTAGTCATCAATCAACGTGAGGTTCTGGAGTTGCTGTCCATGTCAGCTTGCATTGAAATCATGCAGGCTGTTTTGGCAGATTTGACGCATGGACAAGCCGTTCAATCGCTAAGAAGTGTTGTTCCATTGCAGGGAAGTCACGTAATGGGACTCATGCCCGCTTACTTGAAGCGGGAAGAGCGGGTGGGCGCCAAAGTGATTACGGTGCTGCCAGATAATCATGCCAAAGGGCTGCCTTCGCATCAAGGGTTTGTTTCTTTGTTTAATTCAACCGACGGTCAATTGGAGGCCATTGTCGATGGTACCCGAATTACCGCGATCCGCACAGCGGCTGTCAGCGCGGTGGCTACTCAGCTGCTGGCGAGGCCGGAAGCGAGCACGCTTGCGATGATCGGAACAGGCGAGCAAGCGAGAACCCACATTGAGGCGATGAGACTGGTTCGTCCGATCGAGAGGATCAGGGTATGGGGGCCTAACCCGGCTCATGCCCAGAGGTTGAAGGAGGAGACGGAAGGCCGGTACAACCTTCCTGTCGAGGTCGCATTTTCCGCGGCGGAAGCGGTACGGGACGCGGACATTATCTGCACGGTCACAGCGTCGACAACGCCTATTTTGCATGGAGCGTGGATCAAGGAAGGCGCTCACGTCAATGCTGTCGGTGCTTGCCGGGCGAAGGACAGAGAGCTGGATACCGAACTCGTGCGTCGAGCGGAGCTGTTCGTCGATCGCCGGGAATCCGCCGTGAACGAAGCGGGGGATTACTTGATTCCCCTGCATGAAGGGGCGATCGGGGATGGGCACATTTTGGGCGAAATCGGGGAATTATTGGTAGGGCGTAAGCCTGGTAGGAGTTCGAGCGCAGCGATTACATTATTTAAATCATTGGGGCTAGCTTGCGAAGATCTGGCAGCTGCTCATTATATTGTTCAAGAAGCAGTCCGTAGGAATAAAGGCACACAAATTGCATTTTAGGAGCGATGATAGATGAAGACGAATCTCACGGATGGACTGTATCCTTTTCACTTAACGCCAGAGCAGGAGGACCGTGCGAGCCGGCTTCACGAAGACAGCATCATTATTGATCTGCTGTTCCAAGGGCCTTTGTCGCCCAAGGCGATCCCTGCGCATATCTCCGAAAACGTCCGTGAAGCCTGCGAGCCTTACCGGGATGAACCGATGGTATACAGCGGCATGCCAAGCAAAATCATTCATGATATGGCGGCTCGCGGGGAGCTCCCGGCATTCAAGGAGGAGTGGTATCGTTCCGGTATTACGGCGGGCAACCGCCAATTGGACGTATCCAATATCGAGGGCATTGTGACCAGCATGGGTGAAATACAGCGGCAGTTCGACGCGATGGATTGGTTGGTCAAGGTGCTTAGGGCTGAAGATATTCGTACCGCCAAAAGCAGCAACAAGAAAGCGGGCATCGTAACTGCACAGGAAACGGATGGATTAGGCAAAAACCTCGCTTTGCTTGACGCGCTTTATCATTTCGGTCTGCGCGTGTTGCAGCTTACGTACAACAATCAGAATTACATTGCTTCTGGTTGTGCGGAGCAGGCAAATGGTGGTGTAAGCAACTTCGGAGCGCGCTTCATTCATAGAATGAACGAGCTGGGTATCATCGTCGACACCAGCC
>NZ_JBFTQB010000184.1:0-8492 GCF_056398785.1 Paenibacillus sp. 01T422
AATGTAGTATGTACATATTTATTGGTATTTATAATGTTTTTCTGACTGTTTTCAATACTGCTGAATACGCTCATTTGAAGACTAGAACTAATCTGAGTGTCATTCTTGCGGGTCATCCAAAGTTTAAATAATTCTTTCGTTTGTCCAACTGATTCAAGCACTTTTGATTGGCTGGCGAGTATTTCATTAATGCCAGTTTCAGCACCGTATTGTTTATAAACTGAAGTAGCATACTCCAAAGATTTATTGTACTCGTCTGTAATCTCCAAGTAATCGCGATCAAGCGAATCTTTAAGGTTAGGTACTTGATCTAAATCCATGTATTGCTGCAGTTTGCTAGCAAACATGTAAATTTGCATGTCCGTATCGCTTAGCCATTTATAAGCATTGATTATAGATTTGTCTTTTGTTTCATTTTGATTCTGTTCATTTTTCAAAGAAACATTCACACTATACGTCGAATCGTCCCAAGCAACATCGGCACCAAGCTGCCTCAACATATAAATTGGCACCATTGTTCTCCCGTTATAATTAATAGCTGGAACATCTTCTACCTTTAAATCACTTCCATTTGTTTTTACACCTACAATGGGATTACCCTCAAAATCTCCGCGGGTGGAGGAAGCGTTGACGCTGCTAGTGATAAAGAATAAAATCATAGTGACCGTTAGTAACTTTTTCATAGACTCACTCCATTTGCTAAATTATTTAATCGTAAATATTTCGACAAAAGAAGTAAGATATCCTTTAATTTTACAAATTATTATGACAGGAGAGTTAATAACGAATGAAAAAGAAACAAATGATTTTGACAGCAGCCGGTGCCATTTTACTATTATCCACTTCCATTTCAGTCTCTCAAGCTGAAGCTCCAACTCCAGGCTCGTCCACCGACCCGGTGATCACAAAGAGCTATTTTGATCAGAACACCTTAAGCGAAGCCAAGGTGAAAGAGATTGTTGCCTCCGCGATCGCTGCTAGTGCTGGCGGAAGCCAGCCTGGCAGTGGGAGCAACGGAGGCACAGGCACTACCCCAACGCCAGCGGCGATGAAGGTTGTCCAATTGGCAAATGGACAAACGCTTTACGCCGGTGCTGGCGCCGAATTTGTCGTGCGAAGCGGCAGAGTCCTCACCGTGAGCAATGATGATAATGGCATCCCAGATGTAACGGGAGGCAAGGATCTTCCAGCGGGGACTGAACCCGCGCTGAATCATCTTTTGATTTTTCCAACAGAAGGCCGCGGTATAAAACCGTCTCCGAAAAATACAGCGGACATTTATGTCATGGTGCGCGGCAGCTATTTATTGTTGAATGCAGATGGAAGTACGGCTGCGAAATAATTCTTCTCCATAATTTTTACCCTTAATGACAACTTCTTATGAGGTTCGAGTTTGAGAATCCAGCCATAATAAATGTGTCCCCACTTGGGTCAACTGTTTACGGAGCTTGGTTTTAATAATAATAAAAACTCTAAGGAGGCGTTTATTATGGCTAGAAGTAACAACAAGTTGGTTCCTCAATCAAAAAAGGCTTTAGATGCACTCAAATACGAGATTGCTGCTGAGCTGGGATTGCCGGTGGGCAAGCATATGTCGTTAAGTGCGGATACGGAGTTCGCGACTGAATTAGGCTCTATTCCCTCCTCTTCAGTGAAAGAGGATTATTGGGGACACATCTCTTCAAGAGATGCAGGGGCTGTTGGGGGGACTATAACAAAGAGATTGATCCAGCGTGCTGAAGAAGTCTTGTTCTCTCTCTAATATTAGAAATTATTCATAATTTATTCACGATTACATTCATTGACACTAGGCGACAAATAAAGTAAGATAACTTATTGAAGGTCAATGTTTAATTTAACCTTTTCCAATCGGGAAAGGTTCATTTTTTTGTTGTCTTTATTTATCAATAACATTGTTTTAATTCTTTACCAGTGCGGAATTCAAAGTTCTTGTCAGCGCAGAGCGCAAAAGAGGGATTCCGTTTGGCGTGAAAAGCTGCCGCTAAAGCCGGGCCCACTTTTTTTCATATAGAGGCATCGAGTAGAAGCTTTTCAAACATACTAAATGATATTAGGAGGATGAATGATATGGCGCAAGTACGTGGACGTCGTTTATTTACATCCGAATCCGTAACAGAAGGTCATCCGGATAAAATTTGTGACCAAATTTCTGACTCGGTATTGGATGCATTTCTTGCCAATGATCCGAATGCTCGTGTAGCATGTGAGGTATCTGTAGCAACTGGTTTGGTTTTGGTAATCGGTGAGATTACTTCTAGCTCTGAATACGTTGATATTCAAGCGATCGCAAGACAAACAATTAAGGAAATTGGTTATACGCGTGCAAAATACGGATTTGATTCCCAAACATGTGCGGTTCTCGTTTCTTTGAATGAGCAATCCCCTGACATTGCCCAAGGTGTTAATAGAGCTCTTGAAGCAAGAGAAGGTTCCATGTCCGATGAAGAAATCGAAGCAATTGGTGCTGGTGACCAAGGTTTGATGTTCGGTTTCGCAGTTAATGAGACGCCTGAACTTATGCCTCTTCCGATTTCGATTTCTCACCAATTGGCTCGTCGTTTGACAGAAGTTCGCAAAAATGGAACTCTTCCATACCTGCGTCCAGATGGCAAAACACAAGTAACTGTTGAGTACATTGACGATAAACCTGTTCGTGTAGATGCAATCGTTGTTTCCACACAGCATGGTGAAGAAGTTACTTTGGAGCAAATCCAAAAAGATATTAAAGAGCATGTTATTGCTCCAATCGTTCCAGCACATTTGTTGGATGATAATACAAACTATTTCATCAACCCAACTGGCCGTTTCGTAATCGGCGGACCTCAAGGGGATGCTGGTTTGACTGGTCGTAAAATCATCGTTGATACGTATGGTGGTTACGCTCGTCACGGCGGCGGTGCTTTCTCTGGTAAGGATCCAACAAAAGTTGACCGTTCCGGTGCATACGCAGCACGTTATGTTGCGAAAAACATCGTAGCAGCTGGACTTGCTGAAAAATGTGAAGTTCAACTGGCTTACGCAATTGGTGTTGCGCGTCCGGTATCCATTGCTGTGGATACATTTGGTACGGCTAAAGTGAGTGAGGAAAAGCTAGTTGAGCTGATTCACAAAAACTTTGACCTTCGTCCAGCAGGTATCATTAAAGAGCTTGATCTGCGTCGTCCAATCTACCGTCAAACAGCTGCATACGGTCACTTTGGCCGTAATGACCTAGATGTTCCTTGGGAGCGTACAGACAAAGCTGAGCTTTTGAAAGCTCAAGCGTTAGTTTAATAACTAGAAGAGTCGTCCTTTTTAGGGCGGCTTTTTACTTTATAGTAAAACAGAACATATGTTTGACTAACAATATAAGAAATGGTAATATATTCATATACTCCATTGATTTTTCATCACGAGCAATTCGTATGGTATACTGGAACTACGATTATAAGCATCTATTATAGATGGATCGGGGAGTGATGGAAATGGACAATGAGTTGAAAGAGGCTCTGTCAGCCTTGCTGAAAGCCGAGTTTTTGCCAATGTTTGATAGGTTAGATGTTATTGATAGACGTTTGGATGGGATTGATACCCGTCTGGATGGTGTCGATAATCGACTGAATGGTCTCGACAACCGCTTGGATGGCTTAGACACACGCCTAGACAGAATAGAAATAGATCAAATTCAAGTTAAACAAGCCGTTTTGGAAACCAATGCAACTGTAAAACGGATTGAGCTCATCCAAGAACAGCAGCATTCCATTATAGAACTTTTATCAGCTCGATCTATTGAGCATGAAGCTAAAATAAAACGCATCCTGTAATTTTACAGGTTTTGTATCTCAAGCAGAGAGCAGGCCCCACAAGGGATGACTCTCTTTTTTGTGTTCCTTTGGAGTATAAATACAACGGCAATCCTATCGTAACTTTTTCCATAGTTTAAGAGTCTATATAAGTATCGTGAAAATGATAGATACTAGAATTAGACTGAAAGAGGAGTGTGGAGAAGCAACATGACGTTACAGAAGCAAGTAGGGATAGGTGCGCTGGCTTGCGCATTGATGTGGCAATTGGTAGCTGGGACTACGGTAAATGCGGCAGGATCAACATTGACGCTTAGTTCACAGGAAACAATTACATCAGGCGCAATCATGAAGAATTATGTGTGGACTACAACTAGAAGCAATAAAGATGTTTCGGTAAACGCCAACGTGATCGAGGTCGACTTGACGAATCCGAACGTAAAGATAGACGCAATGGCAGGGACGAATACGCAGTTCACGAAGAACCAAAGCGTTTTGGGTATGGTGAAGGATAGCGGCGCTGTAGCAGGCGTAAACGGAGATTTCTTTAATACACAGGCAGAAGGTGTCCCAGAAGGTGCTCAAATAACGAAAGGAACGGTGATGGCGACGCCGGCTAAAATATCGGGACTATATTCTTTTGCAATAACGAAGAATAATCAGCCAATTATTGATATTCTTGACTTCCAGGGCAGAGTAACGGCGAAGGATGGAACGTCTTTTGATCTTGGTGGTGTCAATAAAACGTATTATTGGGATGATAACAATGTTGCGATGATTGCTGACGGACTTTTCCTATATACGAGTGCTTGGGCAATGACACAAAGAGCAGTAGATGGAACGCATGTTCCAACTGAAGCACTTATTCAAAATGATATCGTTAAGGAGATTGCGGTAGATACAAATATTAAGATGATTGCTCCTGCCGATGGGTATATTCTTAGAGGTTCAGGCCTAGCAAGGGAGTTTATCGTTAATCACCTCAAAGTCGGAGATAAAATTACGACCAAATATGATATGATTCCGCATGACGCTTCCAAAACATATGATTGGAAAAACTTTAAAATGCTTATCGGGGGCAGCACGCTCCTGGTGGATGAGGCAAAGCCGAGTTATTTCACACGGAATATTAATGATTTCAGCGGTTACAGCCCGCGCTCACGAACGGCTTTAGGCTATTCCAAGGATATGAAAACAGCGTATATTATTACCTCTGATCGTAGTGCAGGCAGTGCCGGTATGACGCTACCAGAGCTTCAACAGTTTATGATTAGTGCTGGTGTTTGGAAAGGGCTGGTTCTGGACGGTGGTGGATCCACTCAGATGGTTTCCAGACCCCTAGGTGACTTAGATCCGAAATTGGTGAATAAAACAGAGAATGGCAACCAACGTTCCGTTGCAAATGGTGTAGGCGTATATTCAACCGCACCTAAAGGTGAGCTAAAGGGGCTTATTTTAAAGGGTCAAAATATTTTGTTTATGAATGAATCCAGCACTTATCAATTCAAAGCATATGATGATTATTTTAATCCGATTTCAGTGGAGGGGATTGTTCCGCAATGGAGTAGTTCCACAGCAAATGGCGGCTTTAAGGATAATGTATTTACGCCCACAATAACAGGAAAAACGCAGATTACAGCGAAATCGGGGAAAGGCTCTGCATCCATGGATGTTGAAGTTATTGGCCGGAACCAAATTAATTCGATGAAATTCAATTCGGGTGCTTTTTCGTTGACCGAAGGAGGAGATTTCAAACTTCCAATTATGGTGACTACCAAAAGCGGTGCTACAAGAGAGCTGCCCGCGGCATCAGCAACATGGGAGCTTAGCGGAGTGAAAGGGAGTTTGAAGGATGGTATTTTACATGTAGACAGTGCTTCAGGTTCTCAGGCCGCCCAGGTAATCGCAAGGTACGATGGCTTCAGTACAATGGTTACACTTCCAGTGGGACAAGAGAAAGTATGGTACGACCTAGACAAATCTGCAGTTATAACTACAGGTGATAAATATCCAGCAGAGGTTGTTTCTTCTGTAAATATTGAGCAAACAAATGGGAATAAGAATTTAGCAATCACTTATGATTTTACAAAAGGCACAGGAACGAAAGCCGCATATGCCCGATTTGATGGCACAAACGGTGTGCAAATTGCTGGAGAACCAGAGTTTATTACAGCTAAGGTCCTTGGTKATGGGAGTTTTAACTGGGTGCGTGCTGAAATTGTTGATGCTGATGGCAAACTGAATTATGTCAGCTTCACAGAAAATACGAACTGGACAGGTTGGCGCAAATTGACGGCCGATGTCTCAGATCTGAAATTCCCTATTAAGCTTAAGAGTGTATATGTAGCTAATCCGGCGAACGGACAGGATGAAAGAGCACCGAAAGGGAAAATTAGTATTGATGATATCTCTTTTATTTATAAAGGACAGTTGCCGGCTCTGCCGAAGAATTCAGTAAAACTCACTGTGAACAAGAAACAAGTAACGGTAAACGCAAAAGCGATKACGTTAGAGCAAGCACCAACAATCATAAATGATAATACACTTATCCCAATTCGATTTGTAACAGAAGCACTCGGGGGTAATGTGAAATGGGATGAAAAGGAACGGAAAGTCACCGTTGTTCGCGGGGATAAGCTAATCGATCTCTGGATTGATGATGCAGATTTATTGGCAAATGGTGATCGTGTCACGGCGGAGGTTGCACCCAAAATTATGAATAATGTGACTATGGTTCCACTTCGTGTAATTTCTGAGAGATTAGGGTTTAAAGTAGGCTGGGATCCCCAAAATTATGGGATAACTATTGAATAA
This sequence comes from Paenibacillus sp. 01T422, assembly GCF_056398785.1. Classification (NCBI taxonomy): domain Bacteria; kingdom Bacillati; phylum Bacillota; class Bacilli; order Caryophanales; family Paenibacillaceae; genus Paenibacillus; species Paenibacillus sp. 01T422. The sequence goes on from NZ_JBFTQB010000184.1 coordinate 6,618, forward strand.
ATAGTGCTAGAAGTTCACTTCAAATTGTAAGAACTATGTTACAATATGGGGTAGACTAATTTCTAATCTTGTTAATAAAAAGGAGCATGTTTCATTTGCAGCCAGACGCTATAGATCGTGTCATAAAAAACGCAATTAACGTCATGGAGAGCAGCAAGTATCAGATGTTCGAGATCGCTGAAGCTTCTCGCTTAGAGAAAGAATCGCTTACTCGTGAACTTGAGGAAATTAAGCATGAAACGGGTATCACGATTGATTTGGTCGATAAGTTAGAGAAGGATTACAAGCGCTCCCGCATTCGACTCACGGAAGTCAGTCGTGACTTTAATAAATACCGTGAGGAAGATATTAAGGTTGCTTATGAAGCGGCTATTGCCTTTCAATTACAACTCACTATTGCTAGGGAAAAAGAAAATAATCTGAAGACCAGACGCAATGACCTGCAGGTGCGAACTAAGAATGTGGACAAGCAGGTAGAGCGGGCTGAAACGATCGTTTCTCAGATGAATGTAGTTTTAGAATACTTAYCCGGAGATCTCAACCAGGTCACTCGCATATTAGAATCGGCTAAAAACAGGCAGCTGCTGGGTTTGAAGATTATTCTGGCGCAAGAAGAAGAGCGAAAGCGCATTGCGCGTGAAATCCATGATGGTATGGCTCAGACCTTGGCAAATGTTGTGCTACGAACAGAAATTGCTCAGCGCATGCTTATTAAAGAAGATATTCCCGCGGTAAAGGAAGAACTGGTGGATTTGAAGGGTCAAGTCAGAGGGGGACTTGAAGAAGTTCGCAAGATCATCTTCAACCTCCGCCCGATGGCGCTCGACGACCTAGGTATCGTGCCGACTCTGCGTAAATATGTTCAAGATTGTGAAGAGAAGTATCGAATTCGTACGCAATTCAATCTCGTAGGCAAGCAGACTCGTATTCCATCAGGGCTTGAAATTGCGATTTTCCGACTGGTGCAAGAAGCTCTATCTAATGTAATAAAACATGCGAAAGCAACTTTCTTATCTGTTGAGCTAACACTGGAACCTGATCAAGTACAAATCTACGTCGTAGATAATGGGGTCGGCTTCGATGTGCCGCAAACAGAGCAGAAAATAGCTAAAGGGAATAATTTCGGTCTGTTAGGCATGCGTGAGCGTGTTGAGCTTCTGGAGGGCACAATGATCATTGATTCCGCCAAAGATTCTGGAACCAAAATTACAATGTTAATCCCTATTGGCGGCGGTGCAGAGAACAAGGAGGAAAATCAAAATGGACAACACGGCGAGTCATAAACGCAATGTGCGAATTGTTATTGCGGACGATCACCAGCTGTTTCGCGAAGGTGTTAAACGGATTATCAACATGGAAGATGATATGGAAGTCATCGGTGAATGTGGTGATGGAATCCAGGTTATTGAGCTCTGCAATCAAATCACGCCAGATATTGTTCTAATGGACATTAACATGCCACTTGAGAACGGTGTAGTTGCGACTGAGCGTTTAAAGCTTATTTTTCCTGATATTAAAGTTATCATTCTTTCCCTGCATGATGATGAGAGCTATGTATTTGAGACTCTTCGCAAAGGGGCTTCGGGTTATTTGCTTAAGGATATGGAAGCAGAGTCGCTTATTAATGCGATCCGTTCCGTGGTGGCTGGTCACGCCTACATTCACCCTAAAGTTACAGGAAAGCTAATCAATCAGCTAAGACGCATGACTTATTTAGATGACGTCGGTGTGGTTGGATCAGGACAAGGCGCTAAGGATTCTGCGCTTAAGTACATACATAATACCAACAGTCCACTTACCAAACGGGAAGCGGAAGTTCTGCGTTTAATGGCAGAAGGCAAAAGCAATAAACTGATTGGAGAGTTCCTTTATATC
>NZ_JBFTQB010000185.1:0-8491 GCF_056398785.1 Paenibacillus sp. 01T422
CGATGGTACTTGAACCGCAGGGTTCTGGGAGAGTAGAACGTTGCCAAGCACAATGAAGAACCTTACAAGGAGAAATCCTCGTAAGGTTTTTTTGTTGTCTGCTGCCTCTGCCAAAGGCACCCGAGTAGCCCAACTGTAAAAAGTACAGTAAAACTACGGCACTCTCCCCATTTTGATCGATTACCTGCATTTCTTACAGCTAAATCAAGCGAATACGCCAGGATCGTCTGATTCACTTGAAATTAGCTGCACTTTTTACATCAATGTTGGTCAATCCGAGCATTTGAGCATAATTACCTGCACTTTTTACAGTTAACACGTGGACCGATCAAGTAAAAATTATTATTGCAAGTAGCAAGAAGTCTCTTTCTCAGAAATCTTCATTAAACCAGTTTTGCGATAAGGCCGAAATCGGAACAGCATCCATAACCGCGGCATCAGCATCCAGATGTGAAAGATCATGAAATAAACTAGCCAAGGAGTCGAGATCCAGGGATATAAAATCATAAGTAAGGAGAGACCAATCCAGAATAAGTGGAGTTGTACTTTACCTACTAGTCGAATCGATGCATGCCCGTCCGGCAGTGAGCCGCACCAGAATATTCCCCATCGATAAGACCAGCCTCTCATGGCCATCCCAATGGTGAATTGGAAATAAGCCCGAACGAGCAGCGTATGGAAAACAAGCAAGATCGGATAGCTGACTAATAGAGGGAGCCAGTTTGTGGGGTCAAATTTGAAGAATAAAGCCAAGGCGAGAATGAGGAAGTAGAGAATCCTTTTATACAGAGAATGATAAATACGTTTTACTAAAGTATAACTATAAATAGTAGATTGTTTGGAGAGATTTGGTTCCTGTTTTGTTGACATGATGACCTCCGTAAGCCGGTTACCTGATATAGAGGTAATATCGGCATATTCCTTCCAAGATATGAGCGTTTAGCTAGTTTAGGAGAATCGAGATTCGGATATACTAGTAGTAAAAGGACATGGGGTGATCATATGGAGGAGAACCGAATTGGGATATGTATGATCTGTGAGCAGCAGCGAAATGGCGGCATTCATATAATTACAGCTTTCATCTGTGATGAATGCAGCGGTGAAATCGTCAAAACGAATGTGAGCGATCAGAAATACCCTTTCTTCGTAAGTCAGATGAGAAAAGCTATTTACATGGGGAACTCAAAACAATATATGAACTAAATGGGAGAAGCTTCTGTCTGGAAGCTTTTTTGTTTTTTCTGCTTCAATCCACTACTATAAGGGTATTAAGTAGAAAGTTCAAGGAGTCCATACGCATGAGTAGCGATCAAAATTCAGAGAAACAGTTTAAAGCGCCGCTATACGAGGCAATGGTAGCTCATCGAGCTAAAACTCCGGTGAGTCTACATGTACCAGGCCACAAATCTGGTCAAGGGTTACTAGTTGAAGGGGTTCCCTTTTTTGAGCATATAATGTCAATCGATTATACGGAAATAACAGGCCTGGATGATCTGCATCATGCAGAGGGAGCAATTATGGAGGCGGAACAGTTAGCCGCAGCCTGCTTTGGGGCAGAGGAAACACACTTCCTCATTGGTGGCAGCACGGTTGGCAATATCGCTATGATTTCGGCCGTCTGTGAAAGAGGTGATGTCATTCTTGTTCAAAGAAATGTACATAAATCAGTTATTCACGGGTTAATGTTGGCTGGAGCGAGAGCTGTGTTTCTTGCACCTTCCATTGATCCACAAACGGGTGTTGCAACGAGTGTACATATTGAAGTTGTGAAACAAGCATTGCAACAATATCCGGAGGCAAAAGCTTTATTTGTGACCAATCCGAACTATTATGGCATGGGTGTTAACTTGACCCCTTTTGTCGAGTTGATGCATGCTCAGGGGAAGATGCTTTTGGTAGATGAAGCGCATGGAGCTCACTATGGTTTTCATCCAGAAGTACCAGCTTCTGCGCTATCGCAGGGAGCGGATGCGGTCGTACAATCTACGCATAAAATGCTTACCGCAATGACGATGGGAGCCATGCTGCATTTGAAGGGGCCGCGTATCAACCGGGAGGCGATTCGTCGACTTTTGGGGATGCTGCAGAGCTCAAGCCCATCATACCCGATCATGGCATCCATAGATTTGGCGAGAAAAAGAATGCATACGGAAGGGGAAGCTTGGCTGTCAGAAGGGATTGCGCTTGTTAATGAATTCAGATCCCTTCTGGACGAAATGAACAGGTTTCATTACTTCCCTCGGGCGTTTCCGGTATCTCAAAATGAAGGATATGATACGGCGGACCCATTCAAAGTAGCTATTTATGATGGGACGCAAACTTTAAGTGGGGCGGAGCTCAAGGAGAGATTAGAGGAGCAGGGCATTTACGTAGAAATGACCGATGGTCGTCACGTGCTGCTTGTTTTCACACCAGCTTCCAGTCGAGCGGATCTAGATAGGGTTGTAGGCGTATTAGCCAACATTTGTTTGGACGTTCCTGCACAAAAGAAGGAACTTCATGCGCCTATCTCGAATATACTTAAATTACCCTACTACACACAAATCTCTTCACCAATTGTTTTTGATCTGAGAGAAATCTCAAGAGAAGGGCGGRAAGTGGGAGCTTATCGTCAGGTAAGCGTGGAGGATGCGGTTGGCAAGCGTTCTGCGGATATGGTGATCCCGTATCCACCAGGAATTCCTTATCTTTACCCGGGTGAAGTTATTACGGATACCGTGGCTGAGGCTTTACTACAATTAGCAGCAAACGGAATCAAGTTTCAAGGTACGGAATTTGGTCAGACACACAAGTTAAAGATATACACATAAACTATTATATGGACTGGTAAAGCAGCACGCAGGAGGAAGAGTGAACGGAATATTCATTACTTTTGAAGGACCGGATGGTTCTGGAAAAACGACACAGCTCAAGAAATTAGGTGAAGAGCTTAAGAAATTAGGACATGATGTTCTGGTGACAAGGGAACCAGGGGGAACAGCAATTAGTGATAAGATTCGCAGTATTATTCTCGATCCTGTGAATGAAGAGATGGTCGATCAAGCGGAAGTGCTGCTATATGCGGCATCCCGAGCGCAGCATGTGCATCAATTGATTTTGCCGGCTCTGGAAGCTGGACGCATTGTCCTGTGCGATCGTTTCATTGATGCAAGCGTTGCATATCAGGGATACGGACTAGGTCTCGATGTTGAGCAGGTCAAAGCGATTTCACGCTATGCAAGCTCAGGTTTACAAGCGACTAGAACATTCATTCTGGATGTTCCTGTAGAAGTCAGTATGACTCGATTGCACCAAAGAGCATCAGGTGCCACAACCGMTGCGGAGCAGTTGGATCGCATAGAACAGAAGCATGTGGATTACCACAGCCGGGTAAGGGAAGGATTCCACCAGATCGCATCCGATCATCCTGAGCGTGTAAGAGTGATTAACGCTAACCGCAGTGTAGAGGAGATTGCCGAAGATATTTGGAGTCAGTGTAACCGTTTGCTTGAGGAACATTTTGCTTAGGAACATTTTTCCGTGAGAAGCAGAAAACCCATTCTTAGTTTATAATAAGAGGAGGCAACCCCTATGAAACTAGTCGTAGCTGTTGTACAAGATAAGGATAGTAACCGTCTCTCCAATGCATTAATTAAAGAAGGTTTCCGCGCCACGAAGCTGGCAAGTACAGGCGGTTTTCTACGCGCAGGAAATACAACTTTCATGATCGGTACGGAAGATGAGAGAGTGCAAGAGGTTATGCAGGTCATTCGCGCCAATTGCAAAATTCGGGAACAGCTTGTTACACCGGTTTCTCCAATGGGAGGAACGACAGATTCTTATATTCCTTTCCCTGTGGAAGTGCAAGTGGGTGGAGCCGCGGTATTCGTATTGCCGGTTGAGCGCTTCGAGCATTACTAAATTATAGATGACCTAAATAAGGATGGATGCGTCTTGAAAATTAATCCGGGGTGGCAGCCCATTGGTAAGAACGTCAAAGTGAATGAGAACGTACCGCCGCCACAGATGGCCCCCCGGAATTTCTCTGACATTATGCAGCAGCAGGATGAGAAATTTACGCAGGAGCAATTGTCCAAAATGGTGCAGCAAATCACGCTGCAAGGCGACCGACTCTCGCGGGCGATGACTGTGAGAGAGCTTCTCCAGTATAAATTGCTGATTCGGCAATTCTTGGAGGAAACGGCTCGCCGAGGTGTCAATTTACGAGATACGAAGGGCTGGGATCGTCGCGGCCGTTCGAAGCGATATAAGCTTTTGGAAGAAATCGACCAGGAGCTCCTCTCTTTAGCAGATGAATTGCTGGAGAGCGAGCAGGGTCGCATTGAGATTTTGCAAAAAATCGGAGAGATCCGAGGCATGTTGATTAACTTGTTATTTTAGGATGGTGCCATAACGAATGTCCTTCCAAACCATACCGGGGCAAGCAGCGGCAAAGCAACTTCTGCAGAACGGGCTGCGACAAGACAAGCTGTCTCACGCCTATATATTTAGTGGGCCTGTTGGGACAGGGCGTTCCGAAATGGCGATAGCCTTGGCGAAAGCGATTTATTGTCAGCACGGAACGGATGACGCCTGTGGTGAGTGCTTGGAATGCCGCAAGGTGGAGCACAGCAATCATCCCGATCTGCATATTGTTGCACCTGAAGGGGCCTCGATCAAGATTGAGCAAATTCGGGAGCTTCAGAAGGAGTTTGCTTATCGCGCTACAGCTTCCGGCACGAAAATATATATTCTGCATCATGCAGAGAAAATGACCGTACAGGCAGCAAATAGTCTTTTGAAATTCCTAGAAGAACCAACTTCTCGAGTCGTGGCTATTCTCATCACGGAGAATGGAAACGCCTTATTACCGACGATTCAATCGCGGGCGCAGTGGATTCAATTCACTCCGATGGCACGTGAGCAAATGGTGCTGACGCTACTGGAAGAAGGTCTTCCAGCTGCTCTTGTGCAGCCTGCTGCACATTTAACGGCAGGATTACAAGCAGCCAGGGAGCTAATCGGAGCGAATTGGTTTGCAGAAATGAGAACCGTAATGTTACAATTAGCGAAGGAGACGCTCACACGTTTTCCTACTTCTATGATTACGGTTCAGCAACGAATTGTGAAAACAGAACTTGCGGAACACATGTCGAGTCTTTTCGACTTGTTGATTCTCTGGTTTAAAGATATGGTGCAACTGCGCCTTGAGCGCAAAGACAGGCTTGTATATAATGACCAGCTAGACTGGATGAGCTCCCTAGCGTTCAGTCGGGATGTCTCAGTCTGGGTGCGTATGATGGAGCAAGCCGTAGATTTACAAAAGCGACTGCGCTTCAACGCCAACTCTCAGCTGGTTATAGAGAAAATGCTCGTGGAGATGCAGGGGGTGTAAGATGTATTCTGTTGTAGGCGTCCGCTTCAAAAAAGCGGGTAAAATATATTATTTTGATCCAATCGACTTGCCGATTGAGCAAGAAAGTGCCGTTATTGTTGAAACCGCTCGCGGTGTGGAATACGGCAAAGTAGTAGTGGGCAAGAAGATTGTCAAAGAAAATGATGTCGTCCTTCCACTTAAAAAGGTCATTCGCATCGCGGATGATTCGGATGCTGATTTGGTTGAAGAGAATAAAAAAGMAGCCAAGGATGCGTTCCAAACGTGCCACGACAAAATTAGAGATCATAGTCTTAAGATGAAGCTTGTGGACGTAGAGTATACCTTTGACCGCAATAAAATTATTTTTTATTTTACAGCCGAGGGGCGCGTTGATTTCCGGGAACTCGTGAAAGATTTGGCGAGTATTTTCCGGACAAGAATCGAACTGCGTCAAATTGGTGTGCGGGACGAAGCCAAAATGTTAGGCGGTATTGGTCCGTGTGGGCGGATTTTATGCTGTTCATCGTTTTTAGGTGATTTTGAACCGGTATCCATCAAGATGGCCAAGGATCAGAACTTATCGCTTAATCCGACGAAGATTTCAGGTTTATGCGGCCGGTTAATGTGCTGCCTGAAGTACGAACATGATAATTATGAAAGTGCGAAGGACTCTCTGCCAACCGTTGGAAGGCATGTGATCACTTCTTTTGGTAATGGTAAGGTACTAGGGTTAAATATCAGTGAGYGTACCGCGAAGGTTCAATTATTCGACCTTGGTAAAGCACTTGATTTACCTTTCGATGATGTAGTTGAACAAGAGTAGCGGCAAAGGATCCAAGGAGGCGCTGGCCAGTAAGCATGCATGGCACTAGAGGTGAAAGCGTGGATAAACAGGATATTTTTGGACAAATAGATGGGATCGAAGAACGAATGGGTGCCACTTATGCCGAGTTGGGTGCCTTAAAGAAACAAATCATTATACTCATCGAAGAAAATAAGAGACTAAGCATAGAAAATCAGCAGCTTCGCAAGCTGATTCGACAAGAGGAAACAACGGTTGAACTGCCTGTCGGAGAGGCGGAGGAAACGGTTTCGTTACCGGGAGCCGGATATGATAATTTGACCCGCTTGTACAATGAAGGATTTCACATATGCAATGTGTATTATGGACACCTTCGGACCGAGGGAGATTGTTTGTTTTGCTTATCCTTTTTAAATAAATAAGTGTGTTTGACCGTAGGGGTTTATGCCTTACGGTTTTTTTCCATAGATGAGCGAGGACTAGAAAGGAAATGAATAACTGCATATGTTGCCTTTACGACCGACTGAAAGAATTGATGATTTATTAACGTATGATTTAAAAATAATTCAAAGCGAGGAAGTGTTCAGCTTTTCGATGGACGCTGTCTTGCTTGGACGATTTTGCAGTTTGCCGCCGAAGGGGCGAGTTATCGACTTATGTACAGGCAACGGTGTCGTGCCGCTGCTCCTTTCTACTCGAACCAAGGCAGATGTCTGGGGTGTCGAAATTCAGGAGCGGCTTGCAGATATGGCGGTTCGCAACGCTTTACTGAATGATTTGGGCGAAAGACTACATATGATACAAGGCGATCTGAAGACTATTCATCAAACTTTAGGGCATGGTCAATTCGATGCTGTGACGGTGAATCCACCCTATCTGCCTGTTCCGAATGGCGAGCAGAATGTGAATGAGCATTTTGCAGCAGCGCGTCATGAAATCCACTGTATTTTGGAGGATGTAATAGCTGCGTGTGCGAAGCTGGTCAAAGCAGGCGGTAAAGTGGCGATGGTGCACCGGGCAACGCGCTTGGTTGATATCATCAGTTTAATGAGGAAATACCGTTTGGAGCCCAAAAGAATTCGCTATGTGCACGCACGCGCTGGGGAAGAAGCGATGATGGTGCTGATTGAGGGAATGAAGGATGGCAAACCAGAAATTCGCACATTGCCTCCGCTTATCGTTTATGACGAAAACCAGGAGTACTGTAAAGAATTGAAGGAAATTTATTACGGGGGCAGAGCCTCCTTGGAATTTTCGTAAAAATAAATATTAGCGTATATGGAAGCATATGACTAAAGTGAAGAGGGACAAACAGTGGGCTTAAATGTGCAAAAAAGTTATCGCGAGGACGGAAACGCCTCGGGTACGCTCTACCTGGTTGCCACACCGATCGGCAACCTCGAAGACATGACCTTTCGGGCGGTTCGCATCCTAAAGGAAGTGAACTTAATTGCCGCTGAAGATACGCGGCAAACCCGCAAGCTGCTGACGCACTTCGAGATCGCTACGCGAATCGTCAGCTATCACGAACACAATAAGCAGGCAAGCGGCCCCGAACTCGTCCGCTTGCTGCTTGAAGGGCAGAGCATCGCGCTTGTCAGCGATGCAGGACTGCCGGCCATCTCCGATCCAGGTTATGACCTGGTGAGGATGGCCGTAGAGCAGGGCGTGCCGGTGGTGCCTGTCCCCGGCGCGAATGCGGCCCTGTCGGCGCTGATTGCATCAGGCCTGCCGACAGAGCGGTTTGCCTTCGTCGGGTTTCTCCCCCGGGAGAAAAAGGATCAGACGAAGGTGCTCGAAGGGCTGCAGCACGTGCAGGACACGCTGCTGTTCTATGAATCGCCGCACCGCGTCGAGAAAACACTTACCCGCATGGCGGAAGTGTGGGGGCCGGAGCGCCGGATTTGTCTCGCCCGCGAGCTGACGAAGCGGTACGAGGAGTTTCTGCGAGGCACGATTGCAGAGTGCCTTGAGCACCTCACGCAGTACCCGCCGCAGGGGGAGTACTGCGTAATCGCCGAAGGCGCGTCGGCCGAGGCAGCGAAAGAAGCCGCCGACAGTTGGTGGGAGGCGATGTCGCTCGGCGAGCATGTCGAGCACTATGAGGGGCATGGCAGCGATCGGAAAGAAGCGATGAAGCAGGTTGCGAGCGATCGCGGACTATCCAAGCGGGATGTTTACAACGCATTGCTCGAGCGATAAGTGAGCAAGCGTTGTACCGGGTTGTAGTGTTGTCGTTAATGGGCAAAACTCGCATTTAACATTTGAAGTGGAACTACAGGGTGCTATTCTGCCTGAGTTGGACGGTTTTCAGCTCTGCTCTACGAAATAGC
>NZ_JBFTQB010000186.1:0-8475 GCF_056398785.1 Paenibacillus sp. 01T422
GCTGTATGCTGCTTCTTTAGCCTTGTCGGGGCTTGTCTTGGGACAAATGCTGCTTTTTGTGGGACAGCATCTCTTCAAATGGAAAGCACGCTATAACATCTTTGATTTGTGCGTTATTTTATTCAAAAATCTTCATATCCCTGCACCCATTGCGCTTAATTTGGTGAATGTTGTGATCCTTTATACCCTTAGCGCGGTCTTTTTCCTAATCATACGGCAAGCCTTTCAAGCGATGAAAGCCAAGAGGCTAGTTGCCAAACACCAGGATGCTGCGCTCACCCTGCAATACCGCGGCATTTATCAGCTTGCTGAGCATCAACTGCGAATTATTTCTTCCAAAGCGCCAACCGCCATGACGATAGGCTTCCGGAACCCGCAAATCATCCTGTCGACGGGGTTACTCGACATGTTGGACCCTACAGAGCTTCATGCCGTTATCGACCATGAGAAATGCCATATGAAGCATCGCGATCCACTCGCTATTTTCCTGCTGTCCGTCATCTCTAAGGCGCTGTGGTATATCCCGATTTTTGCATGGCTTGCTAAGAAATACCCCATTATGATTGAACTTAGGGCAGATAAGTATGCCATTGGTCAAATGAATCAACCTGCCGATTTGGGCAGCGCTCTCCTCAAACTACTCAAACAACAATCACCGGTACCGAATCTATCCTTATCTCACGCCTCTTTCGCTGAAACATCCATGAATGTTCGCATCAAACATATTCTTGACCCGCAAATGACCTTCTTACTACCGTGGCCACGGCTTCGAATAGTGGTATCCCTGTTGATCGTTATCCTGCTGATGGGGCTCATTTAGAGCCCTGATTGGCAAGGCTTGACTTTCCATTTATTTAACACTACACTTTGTAGTGTAAACGAAATAGATGAGTGAGGAGAGAGATTGATGGATTATATCTTGAAAAATCTGCACTTCATAGTGACGCATGTCCCTATCGCACTTCTTATTTTCAGTTTTGTTTTTGATATCATTGCGATGATCATGAAAAAACGGGAGTGGCACTCTGCCGGTATGCTCTGCCTTGTGGTAGGTGCGCTTGGCGCGGTTGCGGCTGTCATGACGGGACCGTCTCCTTGGCGTAATCCTCTGGTTGTCCCTCATGAATTCTATGCGAAATTAACAATGCTTGCAGCGATTGTTCTTGCGGTAGTTCGTGTTGGTTTGCTCATTTGGAAAAAGAAAGACACCGGCCGGCATCCGATGTATTTGATCGGCTCGCTCGCGGCTGTGATCCTCGTCAGTTATACAGGCCATCTTGGCGGTCAAATGGTACATAGACCCATGAATGCCCCGGCCATGGCGCCAGGGGGCGGAGCACCGGGTGGACAAGCACCTGGCGGGCAAGGTGAGCCAAATGGGCAAGGCCCTGGAGCTCAGAGAGCTAAGGGACCAGCGACACCAACTGTACCTTCAAATAAATAAAAGGGAACTGGAGTCCGCTATTTAGTCGAAATGGCCACCTTTTGACAGTGAGGGGGAACTACAAGGTCTTAATTGCCCCCAACGAATAACATTTGCTCAAAAGTTGGCTAAATAGAGGACCATAGTTCCTCCTGTTCTGCCAAATTGCCGCATTTGCCTAAAATAGAGGACCACAGTTCCGCTCAAGAAAAGGGCTATCCATCAGGTCAATTCAGACCTGATGAGATAGCCCCTTTCTTGCCTACAGAACGTTATCCTCATCATGCTGGCTCGTCCAGCTCCAACTCCTCCAACGTAAATCGATTATCCCACAAAAACTCCATATCATACTTCGTCGAATCGCGCGAAACAAACCGGGCAACAAGTGCCAAAACAACGCCAATTATGACTCCGAACGCGGCAATCCATCCCAGCAAAGCAAACACTTGATCGACCATGCCCATCCACTCCCCTGCACGAAATGAACTCTTATGTTATGAATATGCCGTGAGATTTTGAAACATGTGTGACAATTGTGCAGGGGCAAAAAGCAAGTATTCTGATCCGAAATTGACGGGTAAGAGAGTTCTTTTATAGTCTTTTTCTCCGATTGACAGGGGCTTGAAAAGGGTGTTAAGATCACCTCTGTAAGCGCAATTATACAACTTTTGGAAATGATAAAGGACGCAGTAGGTTTGCGGTAGAGAAGGAGGGTTTCAAGATGATTAAGCTGGTTCTAGATCCCAATGCACATCATATGCACCAAGCTAACAACCATACAAATTCATACGGAGTAACCCGCCTGTTAGTCGATACCGATACGCCTTAATGGTGTTTGTTCGGCTGCTGCAACCCCTTCATATACGCTGATGAAGAAAGCGCGGGTTACGAAGAAGTTCGTAACGAGCGCTTTTCTGTTTTTGAAAAGGCATATCGCTGCGTGCGGTGTGCCTTTTTGCGTGGATAAGAAGTAAAGGAGTGATGAAATCAATGTTTATCGTATTAAAAAAATTAGGTTGGTTCTTCCGAATGAATTGGAAGCGATATTCGCTAGCGATTGGTCTGCTCATCATCGTCGGAATCATTGATGTGATACCTCCGAAGCTAATCGGCTATGCGATTGATGGTATACACATGGGGACTTTAACAGGCAGCAAGCTGTTCCAGCTGCTCGCCTTCTGGGGGACGCTGATTGTAGCCGGCTATGGATTGTCCTATATTTGGCTGTATCAGCTGTTTGGAGGCGCATTTGTTCTGGAGCGTGTGCTTCGCTCGCGTCTGATGAGGCAGCTGCTGCGCATGACGCCAACATTTTATGAACGCAACCGTACTGGCGATCTCATGGCAAGAGCTACGAATGACCTACAAGCGGTGTCGACCACAGCAGGTTTTGGGATTTTGACCTTCGTAGACTCAACGTTGTTTATGCTTACCATTCTCAGCATGATGGGTTTCTTCATTAGTTGGAAGTTGACGCTTGCTTCGATCCTTCCGCTACCTTTGATGGCTGCTGCGATCACAATCTACGGCGGGCGCATCCACGAGAGGTTCATTCTCGCTCAGGATGCTTTCGGTCAAATGAATGACCGGGTGCTTGAAACGATCGCTGGCGTGCGCGTCATACGTGCTTTTGTGCAAGAAAAGGCTAGTGAACAAAGTTTTAAAACGATGACGGACGATGTCTTTCGTAAAAATATTGCAGTTGCTTTTATTGATGCTCTTTTTGAACCAACGGTCAAAATCCTTGTAGGAATCTCCTATTTAATTGGACTATGCTACGGCGGATATATGGTGTTTCATAGTGAATTAACGCTCGGGGAGCTCGTTTCCTTCAATACGTTCCTTGGCATGCTGATTTGGCCGATGTTCGCAATCGGGGAACTCATGAACATCATGCAGCGCGGCAACGCCTCCCTGGATCGGGTGAATGAGACGCTGGGCTATAAGCCAGATGTCACCGACGAACCGAATGCAACAACGATGCTGCTGCCCAATTCGATTAGCTTCAAAGAAGTAACCTTCCGCTATCCGTCCTCTTCCATTGACAATCTCGTCAATATCTCCTTTGACTTGAAGCGAGGGCAGACGCTCGGCATTGTAGGCCGAACAGGAAGCGGCAAAACAACACTGCTCAAACAGCTGCTGCGTGAATATCCGCTAGGGAAAGGCATGATCGCCCTCTCGGATACACCGATTGAGCAGCTGACGATCGACACCGTACATGGATGGATCGGGTATGTGCCACAGGAACCGATTCTTTTCTCCAAAACGGTGAAGGAGAATATTAAGTTCGGCGCTAGCCAAGGCACTGAAGAGCAGCTTATTCAAGCGCTTGAGCTGGCCGCATTCCGCAAGGACGTGGAGTTCCTGCCGGAAGGCCTTGAAACCTTAGTTGGCGAGAGAGGCGTGGCTTTATCCGGTGGTCAGAAGCAGCGCGTGTCCATCGCGCGGGCGCTTTACGTGGATCCGGAAATCCTCATGCTGGATGACGCGCTATCTGCTGTAGATGCCAAGACAGAAGCCGAAATCATCCGGGGGATTCGTTCCGAACGCGCCGGCAAAACGACACTCATCACAACGCACCGCCTGTCTGCGGTTCAACATGCCGATCGCATTCTCGTGCTCGATGAGGGCTATATCGTGGAGGAAGGCACGCATGAGGAACTTCTGGCGCTAGGTGGCTGGTACAAAGAGCAGTATGACCGTCAGCAATTAGAAGAACAACAGGTTGGCTGAAGCTGAACGGACAAATAGATGATCTCATGAAAAGAAGGTGAAAACCCTAATGAAACAAACGAGTAAGCGATTATTTCAATATGCAGCATTGTTTAAAAAACCTCTGCTGATCGCGCTGCTATGCTTATCTGTAGCCGTTGCGACGGAGCTGGCAGGTCCTTTCATTGCTAAGAAGATGATCRATACGCACATTCTCGGTATAGAGAAGCCGTGGTTCGAGACCACATCGGCAACTCAGACGGAGAACGCGGTTCCGATGAACGGAGGTTTTTATAAACGGAGCGATCACTTCGCGGAAGGGGAGCCGAAGGGGCATGAGGTTCGGATTCTGCAGGTGGGCACCCAGTTTGTGTGGGTGGATCAGGCGCTTGTTTTTGACGGCGTCCGCAAGCTGGCAGACGATGGAAAACTAACGATTACGCAGGAAACAGAGCAAGCGGAATATCCGGCTAAAAAGCTCAGCATTCAGGAGCTGTACACGTTCTATGCGCCTGAATTTGCCAGTCTAATGAAGCTGGCTGGTATCTACTTTGTGTTAATTCTCATTGGCGCTGGTTTCACCTATGGTCAACGGTATTTGCTGCAATCCGCAGCGAATCGGATCATTCAGCGTATGCGGAGCGATGTATTTGCGCAAATTCAGCGACTGCCAATCAATTATTTTGACAATCAGCCAGCAGGGAAAATTGTTTCACGGATCACGAACGATACGGAGTCTGTCAAGGACCTGTACGTTCAGGTGTTGGCGAATTTTTTTACAGGTACGATTTATATCGTGGGTATTATTGTGGCATTGTTCATTCTTGATTATCGTTTGGCTTTATTCACGCTACCGGTGCTTCCTCTACTCTACGTGTGGATTATTGTATACCGCAAATATGCCTCTCACTATAATCATGAGATTCGTGAACGGATCGGTTCCATCAACGGAATGATCAATGAGGCAATTCAAGGCATGACGATCATTCAAGCGTTCCGCAGGCAAAAGGAGACGACACAAGAATTCGAGCAACTGAACGATGAATACACGCATTATCAAAATAAGTTGCTCAGCCTGAATTCGCTGACCTCCCATAATCTAATGAACGTTGTGCGGAATTTGTTCTTCTTTGGTCTCATTTGGTACGTCGGCGGCAGCTCCTTGCATTCGTTAATCACGGTTGGTGTTCTATACGCTTTCGTCGATTACTTGAACCGTATGTTCCACCCCATGGTGGGGATCGTGAATCAGCTGCCCAATCTGGAACGGGCCATTGTATCGGCTGATCGTGTGTTTGAACTGTTAGATGAGCAGGGCATTCACGTGGCTACTGAGAAATCGGAGCGTTATCTGGGCAACGTGAAGTTCGAGCATGTACGTTTTGCTTACAAAGAAGGCGAAGACGTGCTGAAGGACATCACTTTCGAGGCCAAACAAGGGCAGACCGTTGCGCTAGTTGGGCACACCGGCTCGGGCAAAAGCTCCATCTTGAATTTGCTGTTCCGCTTCTACGATGTGAACAAGGGCCGTATCACGGTCGACGGCCGCGATGTGCGCGAGATGCCCAAACAGCTGCTTAGGCAGCATATGGGCATCGTGTTGCAAGATCCGTTCCTGTTCACAGGGACGATCGCATCCAACGTATCGTTGGATGATCCGTCCATCACCCGGGAACGGGTCGAGGCGGCGCTGCGTGAAGTGGGCGCAGCGGCCATGTTTCAAAGCCTGCCGCACGGCATCGACGAGCCCGTGATCGAGAAGGGCAGCACGCTGTCGGCCGGGCAGCGGCAGCTGATCTCTTTCGCCCGGGCGCTGGCGTTCGACCCGGCGATCTTGATCCTCGATGAGGCGACAGCCTCCATCGACACCGAGACCGAGGCCGTCATTCAGGCGGCGCTCGAGGTGCTGTCGAAGGGGCGGACCACCTTCATCATTGCCCACAGGCTGTCGACGATTAAGAACGCCGACCAAATCCTAGTGCTCGACCACGGTGAAATTGTCGAGCGCGGTAATCACGAGGAGCTGATGGCGCACCTCGGGCGGTACTATCAGATGTACCAGCTGCAGCAGGGACATCCGGAGACGGCAGCCGCCGACGAGAACGAAGTGCGGAGCGGCTTGTAGGAGGCTTTCCGGGTGCAGCAGTGGGCACCCGCTCTACCGAGCCTTCGTTGTACGAAGTGCAACGAAAAAGCGTAGTACTGGTTGCTACTCCGCAGTTGATTGCACGAAATGCAATCAACTGGGTGGAGTAGCCCTCAATAGGGCCGTTTTCCGCCTAAGTCGTTGTACTTTGTACAACATACAGGCTTGCGGAGGCCTAATTACCGCCATTCTGCTGCACATTATGCAACATAGATTAACCGCAAGGCATCAACGCTGCCTTGGCGGTTTTTTTGTGCTGTCTATGCTACAATAACAATAAGAAAATTTCCTTACTGAAAAGGAGGGGCTGTATGCGTTCAGATACACTTCGATTACTAAACTTGCTTCAGCTGCTGTCGGAAATCGCGATTGCTGTGGGGTATTTGCTGGGACTGATCCCATTCGTTTACCTGTGGTCCTACACTTGGGTGATCCCGCTCGTATTTGTGAATTTAGTGTTTGCGATCCTCACCCATAATGGAACGACGACCAAGACAGTGATTAACATCATTATGTCATTCTTGAGTTTTATCCCGGTTGCCGGATATGTGTTCCGCGTTGTCGGCATCGTGATTTCATGGATGAACATTGCTGCCTTGTCCAAAGCAAGAAGATGACATTGTTAAAACCCAGAAGAGGCTCTCCCTCGGTCATTTGATGACCTCCGGGAAAGCCTCTTTTTATGCCCTGTCAGTAGGCCAATCCCACGCGGCAGCCAACATACTCGTCCGAAAGTGCAACGCTGTAAGTAAAGGCTGCTGTATCGCCTACCGAGATGGACTTGCCGTCCTCTGGCAGGAAATCGCGCGCCACGCGGTAGGTCCCGAGCGCCTCGCCATCTGGCAAGTAGGTTGGGCAGACGACTGTCCACGCCAAGCCAGAGGCTTGCAGCAGTTCCCAAGCTTTACGATGCTCTTCGGCAGCTCTCGTCGAGGAACGCCTCGTGTCCGGCGTTTCGTAGCGCAGCAGGCCGGGGTGCTCATGGCTTTGCAGGATGCCGGCTGTGCCGATAGTGATAACCCGGCTTACGCCTTGAGATTTCATGGCTTCGATGAGAAGGGGCGTAGACTCCGTCAGAACCGTGCCGCCATCGGTATTGAGGCAGCTGATGACGATGTCTACGTTCTCCAAGGAACGACGAATGTCACCCGGATTGCATGCGTCACCTTGCAGCAAAGTAAGCTGCTCGGAGTATTGGTTGACCTTTTGCGGATCGCGTACGAGTGCTGTCACTTTATGGTTATCTGCCAAAGCTCGCTCTAGAACGCGAGTTCCGACTCTTCCTGTTGCTCCTAATAGAAGAAAATGCATACTATCCTCCATGTCTCTAGCGTTGTAGGCTCTATTATACGCTTCTTACTTACCTTAGAGAAATGCTCCTCGTGCAGGCACCTATTCTTTTTACTATTTGATACCTGACTTGAACGAATGTAGCGAATCCAGCATAATAGGAGATATTAGAAAAATAGGATTACGGTATAGAAGGGATTTCCCAAGCATGAGAATCAATAAATTTATTAGCGAGACAGGGGTTTGCTCCAGACGGGAAGCGGACAAGTGGGTAGAAGCGAAGCGTGTTACGATCAACGGCGAGGTTGCTGGGCTCGGGAGTGTTGTAGGTCCAGGTGATGAAGTTCGGATTGATGGTAAACCGATTGGCGGGAAGAAGGAACATGTCTATATTGCGCTCAACAAACCAGTAGGGATCACCAGTACGACGGAAGCTCATATTAGAGGCAACATTGTTGATTTTGTGGGGCATTCGGAACGTATTTTCCCGATCGGCAGACTGGATAAAGATTCGGAAGGTCTCATTCTGTTGACGAATAACGGGGATATTGTGAACCAGATTTTGCGCGCAGAAAATAACCATGACAAAGAGTACATCGTGACTGTGGATCGGCCAATTACACCGATGTTTCTGAAGGGTATGGCTAGTGGAGTCCGCATTCTGGGCACGGTAACCAAGCCATGTGAGATTTATCCGGTTGGCGATCGTGTTTTTCGAATTATCCTGACGCAGGGGCTTAATCGGCAAATTCGCCGTATGTGCGAAGCGTTCGGTTATCGAGTGGTGCGCTTGCAACGTGTAAGAATTATGCATATTCATTTGGGGAATTTAAAGGTTGGCAAATGGCGCGATTTGACGGAAGGCGAAATGAAGGATCTCATGCTCACCCTGAGCAAAGAA
>NZ_JBFTQB010000187.1:0-8933 GCF_056398785.1 Paenibacillus sp. 01T422
TTGTTCCTGAACATATTTTACTGCTTCTTTTTTAAAATCTTCGTTATATCGTTGGCGTTGCTCTCCCATTGGCGGACACCCCCCTATTCGTTAAGTCTATTATTGGGGTCACTTAACGGATGTGTCCACTTCTTATTCTAGCCGCATGGGAGCTCTTATTTGCTGATTTCGTGGCGAAATCAGGGTTGAAACAAGCAAATAGCTGCGCTGGTGTCCGTTAGATTTTCAAACCGGCTATATTTCGCCGAATAAGAGCTGCTGTGTCTGTTAGACAGTCGAGGATGTTGCCATACTATGCGCACCCTGCATGTGTGCCGGGGAACTGACCGCTCCGTCCTGCTCTGTCCTGCTCCGTCCCGCTCCGTCCCGCTCCGCTCCGTGGAAACTACTTTGGGCGCGAACCAGCCGGCCAATTCTAACGGACACCACAGCCGTTAATATCGTGAAAATCGCCCAGTTTCATTTCTAACGGACACGGGAGCCCTAATTTGCCGATTTCAGGGCGAAATCGGGGTGGAAACAAGCAAATAGCTGCGCTGGTGTCCGTTAGATTTTCAAAACAGCTATAATCCGCCGAATAAGAGCTGCTGTGTCTGTTAGACAGTCGAGGATGTTGCCTACTATGCCCACCCTGCATGTGTGCCGGGGAACTGTCCGCTCTGTCCTGCTCTGTCCTGCTCTGTCCTGCTCTGTCCTGCTCTGTCCTGCTCTGTCCTGCTCTGTCCTGCTCTGTCCTGCTCTGTCCTGCTCTGTCCTTGCATCATGGCGGAGAAATGAATCATCGCACTATAAGCGGAAAAACGGCACTTTAAACGCCGAATTGGACGTTCATCTGTGCGAAAATGGTGTGCTATGATCCTCGTGTAAGGCAATCCAATTACATGGGAGGATTTATTCGATGAAATCAAAAAAGGGGATTATGGCAATAACTGGCTCATTGCTTGTACTATCAAGTGTGCTTAGCGGTTGTGGAAGCAGTTCAACCACTTCACCGACTTCAACCAATAATTCTTCGACTCCGGCAACTACGGCCGGTGCGGCAGCAAACACGCCAGCAACCCAACCACTATCGCTGACTTGGATGAGGTACGAACACCCTTCGCAAGCCATTGTGGCTAATTCCAAGGCCGTTCAGGAAATTGCGAAACGTAAGAACGTCAAGCTAAATCTCCAAAGTGTTCCTCAGAGCAACTACGACGATAAGAAGAAAACGTTGATCGCAACGAATACCCTGCCTGATATCATGCTCGTCAAACAAGACGATATTCAGAACTTTGCCGATTCGGGAACTTTTCTTGATTTGACGCCTTATTTGGACAAAATGCCTAATCTGAAGAAGGTTATCTCCCAGCAGCCTGAGATCAATAAAAACAAAATTGATGGGAAGCTTTACGGATTCCCGCTTGTAGCAAATTGGCAGGGGGTTGGCGGCCAGCTTTCGATGATCCGGATGGATGTTCTTGACAAGCTAGGTTTGAAAAAGCCGACTACTTACGATGAACTCTATCAAGTAATGAAGAAAATGAAAGAAGCGAACCCGGATTCCTATCCGTTCACAGCTCGTGCTGCCAATGGACTTACAGGGACAGAAAATCTAATCAATCCCATTTCGTTCGCATTTGGTAGCGGATACACAACGTTTAACGGCACGAAGGTCTATTACGAACCGAAAGATAAAACATACAAATTCGGTCCGGCAATGCCAGAGTTCAAAGAGGCCATTACATGGTTGAATACACTGTACAAAGAAAAGCTTCTTGATCCGGATTATGCTACGGCAACATCGCAAATTTGGCAGGAAAAGTTGAACTCGGGTAAATCCTTCTATTTCCAGGATAACAATGGTTTTGCGAGCACGTTTAACATTAATCTTCAGAAGAAAGATCCGACCGCGAAGTTTGATATGTTGGATACGATGACAACGCCAAGTGGAGCAAAGCGGAACCTTATCTACGCACTTGGCCACTTGTCGGAATCATACGTCATTAATGCGAAAGTAAAGAATCCTGAACAGGTTGTTCAATTCATGGATTGGTTCTATTCCCAAGAGGGAATCGAGGTTACAAACTTCGGGATCAAAGGGGAAGATTTCACTGGTGAGAATGGCGATTACAAATTGACTGACGCTGTTGTGAATAAATACAAGGATAGACAGCCAAGCGCGTTTTATGCGCTGCAATCGGAGTATGGCACAGGCTACCTGGGACTTGGTCTGAATAATGACGATCATGCTGGATTGCCGTTCAATACCAAGGAATGGGTAGATTGGAACACGAAAGCATCCAAAGGTTTGGCTGCAGGCGAGAATGTGCAATTCGTGAACGATCCTCCTTTTACCAAAGAAGAACGTGAGAAATTGAAACAAGTCCGTACGCAGCTTGACGCTTACCTGGCTCAAAACATGGATAAATTCATCGTGACAGACGGTGCGCTCAAGGATTGGGATAACTTCGTAAAACAGCTCAAGGCGAAAGGTGCAGATGATATTGTCAAAATCTATAACGATGCCTTAGCTCGCGTGAAATAAGGTTCAAAGTTTAATTTATACAGTAAAAGGGCAGGTTGCTAAGGCCTATCTTACGGCCTGTCCTTTTATTTACCGGAAAGGAGTGGAGCTAGTTGACACCAGCTGTTGAGATTAAAAAGAATATCCGCAAGAGCATGCCGCTATATCTCATGTTTTTATTACCTTTTGCCTATTTTGTTATTTTTCATTATGCGCCCATGGTTGGAAATCTGATGGCGTTCGAAGATTATTCGATCGTCAAAGGTTTCTTTCATAGCCCTTGGGCTGGGACGAAGTATTTCCGCCAATTTCTGACGGATCCGTATTTTTGGCAAGTGGTTCGCAACACAGTACTTATCAACTTGTATTCTCTCATTTTTTATTTCCCATCATCACTCATATTCGCTTTGTTGTTAAACGAGCTGCAGCAAAAATTTTTCAAGAAGTTTATCCAAAGTATCACGTATATTCCGCATTTCTTGTCTACCGTAGTAATTGTAGGTATGCTGGTTAACTTTCTCTCCATTGATGGGCTTATTAATGAAGTAGTTAAGCTCTTTGGCGGGGAAGCGAAGACCTTCATGTCCATGCCACAGTGGTTCCGAACCATTTATGTGGGCTCCGAAATCTGGCAAGGAATCGGTTGGAACTCCATTATTTATTTGGCGGCATTGACCACGATCGATCCGCAACTTTATGAGGCGGCAACGATGGACGGTGCAAACCGATGGCGTAAATTATTGCACATTACACTGCCTGGAATATCAACCGTCGTTACGATTATGCTGCTTTTAACGTTGGGCAAAATGCTTTCAGTCGGATTTGAGAAAATTTTATTACTGTACAGCGGTCCCACTTATGAAACGGCTGACGTTATCCAAACGTTTGTTTATCGCCGAGGGTTGATTGACAGTGACTTTAGCTTCGCTGCGGCTGTAGGCATTTTCCAATCCGTACTGGCCTTTGTGCTTGTCATTTCAGCGAATCAAATATCCAAAAAATTGAATGGATCCAGGTTGTTCTAGCAGGAGGAATTGAGATGCGACTTCGTAACTTTACTTTTTTCGATACGATTAACTTGATTTTTATGCTGCTTATGATCTTTATTACTTTATACCCGTTATATTACATGGGAATCATTTCCATTAGTTCGGGTTCGTCGGTTAGCAGTGGTGAAGTGTTTTGGCGACCAATAGAGATTAATTTTAAAGCTTACAATGTCATTTTTAATGATMCTGCGATTGTGCGCTCCTATGGAAATACTATTTTCTATACGGTTGCCGGTGTGCTTGTTAATTTGGTGATGACGGCTCTTTGCGCATATCCTTTGTCCCGTAAGCATATGTATGGACGTTCCGTTCTTGCTTTGTTTGTTGTATTCACTATGTTCTTCGACGGTGGACTTATCCCGCGGTATATGGTGGTTCATGCGTTAGGCATGGTCAATACGATCTGGGCTATATTAATTCCGACTGCGATCAATGTTTTCAATATGATCCTGATGAGAACATTTTTTGAAGATATTCCAGAAGCGCTGCACGAGTCAGCGATTATGGACGGCGCTGGAGAGTTTCGAGTTTTCACCAAAATTGTGCTGCCGCTTTCTTTACCTGTCATGGCTACGATGTTTCTATTTTACGCAGTGGCACACTGGAACAGCTTCTTCCCAGCCCTTATTTATTTAAATGAGAAGAGTCTATACCCGATGCAAATTATTTTACGTAATATCGTTATTTCTGGAGATATGGCTACACAATCCGCACAGCTTGGGGCAGCAGAGGCCAGCATGGCCGTCATGACGGAAAATATTAAGTACGCCTGTGTTTTCGTTGCTATCTTGCCCGTGCTTGCCATCTATCCATTTGTGCAAAAATACTTTGTACAAGGGGCAATGCTGGGTTCTGTCAAAGGTTAAACTTTCTCATAAGGGGGATATAATCGCTGTGGAAACGAAGCTTCATTTAATAGGAAATGCCCACTTGGACCCGGTTTGGTTATGGCGTTGGCAAGAAGGATATGCGGAGATCAAAGCGACTTTTCGATCTGCGTTGGATCGATTGAATGAGTACCCTGATTTTGTATTTACTTGTGCTTGCGCGGCGTACTACAAATGGGTGGAAGAGAATGCCCCTGGGATGTTTGCCGAAATTAAGCTGCGTGTTGCCGAAGGAAGATGGGTCATTACAGGCGGGTGGTGGATACAACCGGACTGCAATTTGCCATCTGGCGAATCGTTCGCGCGGCACAGTTTATATGGACAACGTTATTTTATGGAAAAGTTCGGAGTGATTGCGCGGGTCGGATACAATGTGGATTCGTTCGGTCACCACGGCATGATGCCGCAGCTACTGAAGCTAGGCGGGATGGACTCATACGTATTCATGCGCCCAGGTGCGCATGAGAAGACGCTGCCGCACGATTTATTCTGGTGGGAATCGGAAGATGGCAGCCGCGTGATGACGTTCAGGCTAGCTGACAGTTACGGCAATTGGGCGAGTAGTGGCATGGAAGATAAAATAAGTAATCACAGAGCTATGGCCTCTGCGAGCGGGCATGCCTTCATGTCCTTCTACGGGGTTGGCAATCATGGCGGGGGACCAACCATTCAGAATATCGAACTTATTCATAAGCTTCAAGAACGGCCGGACATGGACGGCATTGAGCTTAGTTCTCCGAATCGATATTTCTCAGAAATGAGGCAGATGAATCCGAATATTCCCGTGATTAAGGATGAAATGCAGATGCATGCCGTCGGGTGTTATTCAGCGCACTCGGAATCCAAAGCCGCTAACCGCAAAGTGGAGCAACAGATGCTGACTGCTGAGAAAATGTCTTCTTTGGCTAAATTGATGCGAGGGTTAACGTATCCTATGGAAGCGCTTAATCGCGCATGGGAAAACGTGATGTTTAACCATTTTCACGATATTATGGGCGGCTGCAGTATTAAGGAAGCTTTTGACGATGTTCGGGATTTTTACGGCGAAGCATTTAGTATAGGAGCAAAGGCAACTAATGCAGCACTTCAGAAGATATCCTGGTCGATAAATACGATGAAACCGGGCGTAAAATCATTAAGCAAAGAGAAAGACTGGCAGCTCTGGGAGCAAGATGATCTAGGGTCACCTCTCGTGGTTTTCAACCCCTTATCGTGGGAAGTGGAGGCACCGATTGTCATTAACAAGAAGCTGGCTGGAGTGACAGATGCTGCTGGCAATCCGCTATCGTTTCAAACGGTTAGGGCCTCCCGGACAAATACAAGTGATAAATGGAATACCTTCATTCAGGGGAAAATCCCGGCTTTTGGTTATCAAGTATTCTGGGTATATCGTGATAAAGCTTTCGATTCCGTGCAGCCAACTGATACCGTCAGGGCAGAGGGGTGTTTGCTGGAGAACAGTCAGTTATGCATAGAGCTTGATCCGGCTACGGGGTATATCCTTCGTGTGATTGACAAGCTGAATGGCGATAGAGAAGTACTTGCCGGCGACGGAGCGGTTCCTATTGTTTTGGATGAGACTCACAGCGATACATGGGGGCACGGTCTTACGCACTATCGGGATGAGCTGGGACGATTTGGCAACGCTGAATTGAAGGTGCTTGAGAATGGACCGCTGCGAGCGACGATACGGGTAACTAGCTATTACGGAAATTCTGTGCTTCGTCAGGATATCAGCTTACTACATGACAGCTCGGATGTGCATGTTAAGGTAAGGCTGGATTGGAGAGAACAGCACAAGATGCTGAAGCTTGCCTTCCCTGTTAATGTGGAGCAGTCACGTGCCGTGTTTGAAATTCCGTACGGCTACATGGAACGGCCTCTTAATGGAAATGAAGTTCCTGGACAAATGTGGGTGAATCTATCGGGCAACATGCCAGGTACGACGGACAACATGGAACCAGCTGCGTTCGGTTTTTCTTTGATTAACGATGCCAAATACGGATACGATGTGCAAGGCAACGAGTTGAGGCTGACAATGGTGCGAAGTCCAATATATGCCGATCATTTTGGCGAACGTGATGAACAAGTGGAATTTATGGACCAAGGGGTTCAGGAATTTGCCTATTTACTTTCACCTCATAGCGGTACTTGGCAAAGCAGCGGAGTTGTACGTAAAGCCTACGAATTGCATAATCCGCTGCTGCAAGTATGGGAAACGTATCATGAAGGGGATTTGCCTCAGATTTCGAAGGGGATTTCCATTTCGTCAGACAATGTTATAGCTGTGGCTTTTAAACCGGCAGAAGACGGGAATGGGTGGATTCTCCGCTGCCAAGAGACTTACGGAAGAGAAGTAGAGACAGAGCTAAGCTTGTCAGCCTTGAACCGCAGTTGGCGGAGTACCTTCGGCAGATGTGAGATCAAAACTTTTTTCATACCTTCCAAGCTGCAGGAGCCGATTGAGGAAGTGAATTTTATAGAAATGAAAGATATGAAGGAGAGAAAGATCAAATGAAGATTAACAACCCTAACGGCGTATGGCCGACAATGATTACCTTATACAAGGAATCTGGAGACATAGATTTTGAAGCGATGGGACGTATGGTCGAATGGTTTATCCAAAATAAAGTGGACGGATTATTTGCTGTCTGTCAGTCAAGCGAGATGTTTTTCTTGAGCTTGGAAGAGCGTGTGAAGCTTGCCGCTTATGTCGTGGAGAAGGCAGCGGGAAGGGTTCCCGTTATTGCGTCGGGTCACATCTCGCACTCGATTGARGACCAAGTCCGCGAACTGACTGCGATGTCGGAAACGGGAGTTGAGGCCGTTATCCTGATTTCGAACCGATTGGGAGACGAAGAGGAGTCTGATGAGGTGTGGAAGGATAACGCTCAGAAGCTCATCGAACAACTACCGAAGCATATTGCGCTTGGTATCTATGAATGTCCATTTCCCTATAAGCGATTACTTACACCATCGGTATTGAAATGGTGCGCAGATACCGGAAGATTCTTCTTCCTGAAGGATACCTCCTGTGATATCGCMATGATCCAGGAAAAGCTGGAAGCGATTGAAGGAACATCATTAAAACTGTTTAATGCCAATACAGCTACGCTCCTGGAAACATTGAAGCTGGGTGTTCATGGGTACAGTGGAGTCATGGCTAACTTTCATCCAGATCTGTATGCTTGGCTTCTACATAACTGGGAGAAACAGCCTGAAGAAGCGGAGCATTTGAGTGATTTGTTGAGTGTAGCTTCATTTATTGAGCGGCAGTTATATCCGATTAACGCCAAATATTATCAAATGAAGGAAGGTATCAGTTCGAACTATCACTCGCGCGCGCGCGATCATAACGAGTTTACGGATACGAATAAACTGGAAGTCGATAAGTTGTACCGTCTTTCCAAGGAGTTATCTAAGCAATTTTCTTTCCACAATTGACACATAAGCAGGATGCACGATACCGTGCATCCTGCTTATCCTTTTATATTCAACTGCTTGATGTCGGTATTCTATTTCTCCCATGCTCTCCCTGGCTATACAGAACCCACTCCTCCAAGCCTATCTATCCTAATGCCGAGGAATATTTTACTTCTAGAAGAAGGATTCATCTAGAAAGATTAGAATACTAGTATTTGAAACCGCTTACTATAATTAGGAGCGCATGCATAATGGGGGAGTTAACTTGAATTGGAGACATTTGAAGCAAACGTTAAATAAAAATAGACTATTTTTTAAGATTCTTCTTTATTTCCTTTCGTTGCTGATTCCAATTGTCATCCTTGGGGTCATAGCCTATTTTAATGCCAATCAACTTATTAAGAAAGATGCCTCTGGTAAGCTTACGGATAATTTGGCTGCATCCTCCAAAACCATTGATATCTACTTAGGTATGGCACAGTCAACCAACAATAGCTTGCTGCTCAGTGATACCATTCAACAATATTTACGACCGTATCCATTACTAACTGATGAAGAGAAAATTAAATTGCCGTCGATCGTGAGATCAATTGCGGGGAATCGGAATACAATAAGTCACTTTGTCGACAATATCTTTCTATTTGTGGATGATCAACGCGTTTATTTTAGTGATGGCATGGTTGATTTTGACGTTTTCTTTGACACATTTTATAAATTCGATGGTTACGATAAAGATTTCTGGCGACATCAATTACACGAAAGCAGTTTGTTTGAATTACTGACACCAACGAGAGTGGCCAATCCGAATATGAATACGAATCGTGATGTCATTCCGAGTGTTACAACCCAATATCTAAATGGTCATCTGGCAACGATGGTGACAACAATATCTATTCCTACAATCGTAGCTACATTGGAAAATAACTCCATTTTCTCGACCACCAAATATATCGTAATGGATAAAAATAATCAGACCATTCTACAAAGCAGCGATTTGGAAGAAAGCGACAAGGAGCTGATTGTTGCTGGTTTTTCTAAGGAAAAATCAAGTAATGGCGCACTTAACAT
>NZ_JBFTQB010000188.1:0-11401 GCF_056398785.1 Paenibacillus sp. 01T422
GTTTGTACACTTGTCTGCTAGAAGCGCAGGACAAACGTCTGCATGCAGCAACGGTTCGTGATATGCGGAAGTTCATTGAAGAAGAGTATGCCAATCCGAATATGTCGCTTGATTATCTCAGCTCAACGTTCAAGATTAATAGCAAATATGTAAGCAAGCTGTTTAAAGAAGAGACGGGACAGAAATTCGTCGACTTCCTGATTGATATCCGCATTCAGGTAGCGCAGCGACTGCTCGCGGAATCGCAAGCACCCATGCAAGAGGTGGCTGAGCAGATCGGTTATACAAGCGCGATCTCTTTCAGCCGTGTGTTTAAGAAAGTGGTTGGCTGTTCACCTAGCGAATTCCGCGAGGATGCGGTGCGCAAACAGATTGGGTGAATTTGGTTAAACCGTAGAAAATAGTTTACTTAGTCGCAGCAGCTCCGGAGAACCTCCGGGGCTGCGCGCTTTTTCAGTAGATAAGAAAGTATGCGAAAACGGTTAAGGGTACGATTCTTGTTTCTTGCAGCAGCCTGCGATCACCTTTACGATGAAGGTGTGAAAGCGCATTCCATCCAGACGAAAGGAGAAGGAGCCAATGTTAAGCATGCAGAAGGAATTAGGAACGTCCATGAAAAAGATGAAGCGTCACTGGCAGTTATATTTGGTTGTAGGTTTACCACTGCTATATTTGGTCATTTTCAAGTACATTCCAATGGCTGGCGTCGTTATTGCTTTCAAAGATTACAACGTCATTAAAGGCATTTGGGGCAGCCCATGGGTCGGTCTGAAATACTTCGAACAGTTTTTCGAATCTCCGAATTTCTGGCTGTATTTGAAGAACACGCTGGGAATTAGTATGTACGGTTTGCTTGTGGGCTTTCCAGCTCCGATCCTATTGGCGCTTGCTTTGAATGAGATTCGTAACGGCTTTTTCAAAAGCAGCGTGCAAATGATTACTTACGCGCCTTACTTTATTTCGACGGTCATCATGGTGTCTATCCTCATCGTCACCTTGTCGCCTAATGTTGGAATTATCAGCAAGTTTCTGCACACACTTGGTGTGGACAATACCAACTTCATGGGTATTCCCAGCTTGTTCAAATCGATCTACGTTTGGTCGGATGTTTGGCAGCACACGGGTTACGGTGCCATCATTTATATTGCGGCCTTGTCAGGCGTTAATCCTGAACTTTATGAATCGGCCAAAGTGGACGGCGCGTCCCGCATGCAGAAAATTATAAACATTGATATTCCGAGCTTGATCCCGGTTTCCGTCATCCTGCTTATTCTCAATTTAGGCAACATCATGAAGCTTGGTTTCGAAAAAATATATTTGATGCAAAATCCGCTCAACGTCAGCACGTCAGAAGTTATTTCGACCTATGTGTACAAAGTGGGGCTGCTCAGTTCCAGCTTCAGCTTCTCGGCAGCGATTGGTTTCTTCAACTCGGTTGTCAATCTGATTCTTCTTGTAGGGGTCAATTACATTGCCAAAAAGTTGTCCAGTTCGAGTTTATGGTAACCGCTGGCGCCGTAGTCCGTAAGAAGGAGGATCCTCTATGATAAAAACGTCAAGAATTCGCGAATCGCAGGGCGACCGATTGTTTCTGCTCGGTATTTATATCTTTCTGAGCGCGGTGTTAATTGTCGTCCTGTTTCCGCTCATTTTCATCATTAGCTCATCATTCAGCTCACCACAAGCCGTCGTCTCCGGCAAAGTGTGGCTGCTTCCAGTTGATGTAACGCTGGAGGGTTACAAGGCGGTGTTCCGCAATCCGCAAATCGTAACCGGTTACATGAATTCGTTTTTTTACGCAGTGGTCGGTACCATCGTCAACGTCGCGTTAACCGTCATGCTGGCCTATCCCATCGCCAAAAAGACATTCTACGGCCGCAATGTCATCATGGTGCTTCTCGTGATCACGATGATGTTCGAGGGAGGACTTATCCCCTTCTATCTCGTGGTCAAAAATCTGCATCTACTTGACACTCGGTGGGCGATGATTTTGCCAGGGGCCTTGGCGGTGTTTCAAGTCATTATCGCCCGCACCTTTTTTCAAACATCGATACCAGATGAAATTGCGGAAGCGGCGGAACTCGATGGATGCAGCGACATCCGATTCATTACGAGTATCGTACTCCCGCTCTCCAAGCCGATTCTGGCTGTGCTGACATTGATGTATGCCGTGGGTCATTGGAATGCCTACTTCGATGCTTTGATTTTCCTAAAATCACCGAATTTGTTCCCGCTGCAGATCGTTCTGCGCAACATTCTTATTCTCAATACCATAGATCCAACGATGGTGTCCAAAGTCGATCAGATGCTGGCCCAACAAGGGTTGAAGGACCTGCTGAAGTATTCGTTAATTGTCGTGGCGAGCGCGCCAGTCCTCATTATTTATCCGTTTGTGCAGAAGCATTTTGTTAAAGGTGTCATGATTGGTTCACTTAAAGGATGAATTTACATGTTTTGTAAAAAAAGAGGAGTTGTCACTATGAGAAATTGGAAGAAATCATATACCGGCGCTGTTGGAGTTGCGTTATGTGTCTCGCTCATCTTGAGCGCTTGCAGCACAAATACTGGCACACCCGTGGATAACTCATCTGCAGGCGGCGCGCCAGTCGCAAGCGAGGATTTCACACCTGTTGGACAATATCCGATTGTGAAAAAGCCGATGACGATCCGAATGTTCGCGCCACAGCTGGCCAGTATCGAAAATATGGAGACCAACTCTTTTACGAAATATCTGCAGGACAAGACGAACATCCAAATTAAGTGGGATCTCGTACCTGACAAAGCGCTGAATGACCGCAAACAGCTCATGCTCGCAAGTGGTGATTACCCTGAAGTGATTCTGCAAGGGGTTTTAACCAAAGATGAGCAGATGAAGTATGGCAAACAAGGTGTGTTTATTCCGTTGAACGATCTGATTGATAAATATGCGCCTAATTTCAAGAAAGCCATGGCTGATTTGCCTTACTTGAGAAGTTCCATCACATCGCCGGATGGCAATATCTATGCCCTTCCGCAAGTGAACGAGTGCTATCACTGTAATTATGCCCAGAAGCTGTGGATTAACCAAGCTTGGCTGGATAAGCTTGGACTGAAAATGCCAACGACAACAGATGAGTTCTATGAAGTGTTAAAAGCTTTTAAGGAAAAAGATCCGAACGGCAATGGGAAAAAAGACGAAATACCGCTGACTGGTTCGGACGACATGTGGGCAGGCAATATCGCGCAACCGCCAGGACGCAAATGTACTGGGCGGCATAACGACCGCATTGATCAGTTATGCGCACTCGCCAGACGAGAAGCACCCACGTCACAAAGATTATGTAACCGTTCCTCCGCTCAAAGGACCCAATGGTGTCCAGCAAGCGGGCTACTTCGCGGGAGTGGGCAGCTCTCAAATGGCGATTACGAATAAAGCGACCAAAGAGCAGCAAATTGCTGCGATCCGATTGGCCGATTATTTGTACACAGAAGAAGCGATTGTCCTGGAAGAGCGCGGCACGGAAAACGTAGGATGGCGCAAAGCGAAAGACGGCGAGCTTGATATGAACGGCAAGCAGGCGAAATATGCGGTCATTCCTAAGGTTGATAACAAGCCTACGCACAATGATGGTTGGGAGCAAATCGGGCCGTCGCTGCGTACGTTCCAATATCGCGATTCATGGGCAGCGCTGCAAGATCCGCTTGCAGAAGGGGCGTATGAAGTCCGTTTGAAACGTGAATCAGAGAAATACGAACCATTCCAATCGAAGGTTATGTATCCATCCAGCGTATTCATCGCACTGGATGATGCGGAAATTGCTGCGCAATTGAAAACGACAATTCGCGATTACATCAAGTCCAACATGGCGCAGTTCATCACGGGCAGCAAAGACATCGATAAGGAATGGGACAGCTATGTAAAAGGCTTTGACGGCCTGCAGCTTGCTAAATATATCGAGATTTACCAAAAGGCTGTTGCCAAGAAGTAACGAAGAGGTGACGAATATAATGAACTACGGTTTGCAAAACATGTTCTATAAGTATATTTGGTCAGCTAACTGGTGGAATCAGGGGCGCGAAGATACGCAAGTGAAGCACGTAGACCTTGCCTGCTGTATCAATGATAGCGCAGCCTTTCAGGCATTGATCAGCTCCGATCAAGAAGATTTGCTTGTTACACGTAGCCGGGATGCGCTGTTATGGAAGGGAGGGCCGATTCGAATTGTACGCATCGAAGTGGAGAYGGATGCTCCTTGTCAAGTTGACTTTCAGCTAATCGGGTTGATTGAGGGCGATAATCGCGCCATGATATCCGATGTACTGCTGGATGAAGCCTTTCAATTTGTTCGGAAACGCCAGATCCAGCCTATCTGGGTGGAGCTTCATGCCGATGAATCGGCTGCCGCCGGTCAATATGAAGGAAAGGTAAAGTTCTATACACATTCGATGTTCGAGGATGAGGTTTTGGAAAGCGAATTGACGTTTCGTTTGACGATCCGTGAACAAGCGCTGCCGAAACATCAAGACTATACTTTTTATTTGGACTTGTGGCAGCATAACTGTAATATAACTACGATTTTGCGCACTTGGATCGATATATTGAGCTGGGGGCGAAGCATGGCATTGACAGAGAACTGGAAGTGTTCGGTTTAATCAACATTTGGAAACACGATGATGAGGGTTACGGCGCGGTCGTGGAGGATTACCCTGATGCCATCCGCGTACGCTTTTTGGATGAAGCAACGGGCAGTTATGCCTTTATTCGGGATAAAAGGGATCTCGAAAATTATGTCGTAGCGTTAGAACAGCACTTTATGGCCAAAGGGTGGATCGACCGTGTTCGTGTTGTTGCTGATGAACCGGAGGATATCGGCTTATTCGAGGCAAGTATAGCTTGCTTACGCGAAATGGCGCCCTCGCTGAGGTATAAAGCAGCAATCAATCATACGGATTTTATTCGTAAAAATATCGAAGGAATCATGGATTATGTGCCTGGTCTCGACTGCGCGGCAGAGGAGTTTGAACAGCTTGCGCAGCTGAGAGAGGATACGAAGGGGACATTCGCGTATTATGTCTGCTGCTCGCCTGAGAAACCGAACACGTTCCTTAGTTCGCCCTCGATCGAGTCTCGGGTTATCCCTTGGCTCGTGGAAAAGCTGAAATTAGACGGCTTTCTGCGCTGGAACTATACCGTATGGCCAGACAAACCGCTGGAGCAGCTATCGTATAGGCCTCTGATTTGGAAGGCGGGCGATACGAATTTCGTGTACCCGGGGAAAAACGGCAAACCGCTGCTTTCACTACGCTACAAATGGCTGCAGCGTGGCATTCGTGACTACGAATACATGCAGCTTCTGAAACGAAACGGACAGGAAGCGTATGTGGAAGAAATGCTTCAATTTGTATTCCGATTCGAGCATCCGAGAGAGCTTGCACCCTTATCTGGAAAAAAAGCAGAGCAGTTGTACAGTTTTAAGGTAGATGACTATGAGCGATTATATCAAGGGAATGAGAAAGGTCGGATGAGATGAATCTTGTTCAGAAGTTAACCCCCACTGCCAGACAACTAGCTTATCAAAACTGGGAATTTGGCTTGTTTCTTCATTTTGGATTGCGCACGTTCTACGAAGGTTACGTTGATTTCGATGAAAGGCGGATGGACCCGGCCGCGTTCAACCCCGCTCGTTTGGATTGTGAGCAGTGGATTCGAACGGCCAAAGAGGCCGGAATGAACTACGCCGTTCTAACGGCGAAGCATCATGATGGGTTTTCCAATTGGCCTTCCCGCTACAGTCAATTTAGTGTGGCAGCTTCTCCGTGGAAGGAAGGGAAAGGGGATGTCATTCGCGAATTTGTTGAGGCATGCCGCAAATATGATGTGAAACCGGGGCTGTACTATTCGCCGTTTGATGGTTCTGCGGATTTCTACACCCAGGATGCGAAAGCCTATGATGATTATTTCGTTAATCAGATAACCGAACTGCTAAGTGAGTATGGAGAAATTGACATCCTTTGGTTTGACGGTTGCGGCTCTGAAGGGCATTCGTATGATTGGAATCGCATTATTGGTGAAATTCGCCGCATGCAGCCTCAGATTCTGATTTTTAATATGGGCGACCCTGATTTTCGGTGGGTAGGCAATGAGGACGGCATTGCGCCTGTGCCCTGCTTCAATGTCGTAGACGCGACAGAGTTTTCCATTTTGACGGAGAAGAAAGAGCAGTTAGGTGATCGTTTGTGGCTGCCTGCGGAATGCGATGTCCAGATGCGGGGGAATTGGTTTTATAGCGACAACGACGAACATACCCTGAAAAGTGTGGAAGAACTCATGGGCATTTATTTGCATTCGGTGGGCAGGGGAGCAAACTTGCTTCTCAATATCGGGCCGGATCGCAGCGGCTTGCTTCCTGAGAAGGACGTGGAAAGGCTGCTTGATTTCGGCTCCGAAATTCGCAGACATGTCGGAAGTCCATTTGCCACGCTAGCGCAATGCGATAAGCAGGGGCTTACGTGGGTGTATGAGACAGAGCAAGCACAGATGCTTGATCTTGTTGTCCTGGAAGAGGATTTAACTAACGGCGAACATGTCAGAAGCTTTAAGATTAGTATCATCACGCAAAAATCGAGACGGCCTGTAACCATTTATGAGGGACAACATATCGGCCACAAAGCTATCATTCGAGTCCCAGCCATCAAAGTCCGCGGAGTTATTATTGAGATCACGGAAAGTGATCAAGAAGCTAATCTTCAAGGACTAAGCTTTCATCATGTGGGTATTGGAAATGAAAACGGGAGGTAAGAAGATGAAAATCGGGCTAAGTTCATACAGTTTGCTGCAAGCGTTGAAATCAGGGAAGATGACAATTTTGGATGCTGTTGACTGGGTAAAAGCGAATGGCGGCGAACATCTGGAGCTTGTTCCTTACGGCTACACGTTGGTTGATAATCTTGAACTCGCTGATCAGCTTAGAGATAAGGCGAAGATGGTCGGCATCGACCTTTCCAACTATTCTATTCCCGCCAATTTCGTACAGGAAACGGAGGCGGAATTCGAAGAGGAGATGGATCGGGTCAAGCAGCATGTTGATCTTGTACATCGGTTGGGCATTCCGCATATGCGTCATGATGTTACCGCTTTCACATTACCTCCTGAGAAAATGACGATCCAATACTTTGAAGATAGCTTGCCGCTTATTGTTCGCGGCAGCCGGATCATTGCTGATTATGCGGCCGAATACGGCATTACGACGACGATCGAAAATCATGGATTTTCCGTACAAGCAAGCGATCGCGTGCAGCGTGTGCTGCTCGAAGTAAATCGTCCTAATTTCAAAACAACGCTGGATGTAGGCAATTTTATGTGTGTAGATGAAGCTCCGTTGGTCGGCGTGCGCAAGAACTTGCCGTATGCATCCTTAATACACTTTAAGGATTTTTACTTCAGACCGTATTTCCAAGACCCGGGGGAAGGCAATTGGTTCCGAACGTCCAATGGGAATTATTTGCGGGGCGCGATCGTTGGCCAAGGGGATATCGAGATCCGCGAAGTCGTCAAGCTGATCAAAAGCTCAGGTTATGACGGCTATGTAACGGTGGAATTCGAAGGGATGGAAGATTGCGAGTTGGGGTCACGGCTCGGCATGAACAACTTGCGAAGATTATGGAATGAAAATTAGCATGTAGTAAAAGGCTGCCTCCGCTTGATACAAGCGTTTGGCAGCTATTTTTTACCCCCGAGCTCCGAGCCCCGACCCCGACCCCGACCCCGACCCCGACCCCGACCCCCAAGCCCAAGCCCAAGCCCAAGCCCAAGCCCAAGCCCAAGCCCAAGCCCCAAGCCCGACCCCGATGCTGCTCCCCTCAAATGGGAACTACAAGGCGTTATTTCACCGAAAATTGGCGTATGAGCCGGTGAAGGGGAACTGTGGTCCGATATTTTGCCATTTTCAGAAGAAATGGCGCTCTTTTAGCTGAAATAAGGTCCTGTAGTTCCCCCACCACCCACGAAGCTCATATTTTCGCCCAAATAGCGTCCTGTGGTTCCACTAAATAAGGTTCCACACAGCCGCACAGCTAGTTATGCGCCCCAGATGCGCGGCATCGGCATCGATTCCTTGCCCAGCTCGGCCCAAATATACCGCAACAGCAGCTCGGACTTGAGCACAGCGTACTCAGGATCGTTCCATAGGTTCCGAATTTCACCCGGATCTTCTTGCAGATCAAAAATTTCACCGTAGGTTTGGTTATAATACACGGTGATTTTATATCGCTCTCCGACATACGTTTTCTGATGAATGGTCGTTGGCTCATGACGGAATTCACAGATGGCGTGGTCGCGAGCCATGCTGGCTTTGCCAGTCCATACCCGGCTTTGATCGACTCCCGTCATATGGTGAGGAATAGGAATTCCTGCCATGGACAGGAAGGTAGGAGCCAAATCGACGAGCGATTGAATGGCCGGCGATGTTCGACCCGCAGGCACATGTCCGGGATATCGAACGATAAACGGAAGTTTGATAAGATCCTCGTAATGAAAACCGCCCTTATACTGCAGGCCGTGCTGACCGAAGAAGTGTCCATGATCGGTGGTAAACACCACGATCGTGTTGTCGGCAAGGCCGAGTTCATCCAGTCGATCCAGGATACGGCCTATGTATTTATCCATACAGCTAATCATGCCGTAGTAGGTTGCAACTAATTGCTTACGCTCGCTTTCAGGCAGCTTCGTATGCGAATGATACCCGTGGATACCAAATCCGCTTTCACGCAAATGGGAAAAATCAGGCTCGGCTTCTTGCGTTAATCCGAAATGCGGCGGATTCTGGTCATGCTCGCCAGGTGTAACGGCAGGTATCGTCAACTGATTCGGGTCATACATCGTATCCCATGGAGCCGGAACGAGATAATCCGGATGAGGGTCAAAAAAGCTGGACCACAGAAAGAAATTCTCTTCTGAATCTTTGTACTGCTCCAGCAGCGCGTTTGTTCTTTCAGCGATCCATGTGTTGTAATGGTACTCCTCCGGGATATCCCAGTGATGCAGTTTGGAAGGATCCATCGTACCTGTTGGAGCGAGGAAATAATCTCTCCAGTTCGTACATCCTTTTTCCTCCATCCAAAGCGCATAATGTTGACCGACAAGGAATTCATTCGTATGATTGCGAGCTAGCTCTACATGGTCAAATCCATAGAAAACTTGGTCGAATGTTTTCCAGAATTCAAGATCCTGCAGAAGCGGGACTGATTCAAGAGAAGAATAAGCTTCGGTTTCCCGCAGGGGCTGGAAATGTGCCTTGCCGACTAAAGCGGTACGGTAAGAAGCTTCTTTGAAATCTTCGCCGACCGTATGGCGGTCTTCGAAGAGCTTAGTGCCAAGTGTCCAAGCCCCATGTTGACTTGGGTGCATGCCGGTGATGATGGAAGCGCGGGTAGGTGTGCAAGTCGGATTCGGGCAGTACGCACGCGTAAAAGTTGTGCCCTCCTGTACCAGACGATCCAGATTGGGAGTGGAGAGTTCAGAATTAAAGGCACCCAGTGTATCCCAATGTTGTTGATCGCTCGTGATCAAAAGAATATTAGGTCTTTTCAAAGTGTCTTCTCCTTTCTAATATGTAGATATGAATGCTTGATATAAGTATAAGATTGATGAGAAAATAGCTAAATATCAATATGTTTTGCACTTGTCATTATGTTGGATTCATTATGTTGGCTATACAGGAGGAACGAGAAGCCATGCAAGAATATGCGTTAGAATATGCGGATTATTGGTATTCTCTTCCATCCCCTTTACAAACGGCGGGAGGCTGCTGGATTGTGAGGGCGGGACGGAATGAGGCAAAGCCCAATTATATGGCAGGTCCCAAAGTGATTAACCAGACTAGCATCCATTGGATTCTGCAGGGGAAGGTGAGGGTTTCCGCCAACAATCGGACAATTGAACTTGCGAAAGGCGATTTGTTCTGTTTGTTTCCTAAACAAACATATACGTACGAAACGATTCATGAGTCAGACGAGAAACCGCTCAAAATGGCGTGGCTGGCGATGGAAGGCAATCAGCTTCCTTATCTTACAGCGCAATTAGGGCTCACAACAGATATATTTTGGTTGCAACAGATCATCAACTCGGAAGTAGGGGACGCTTTGCGGAACATTCTCGAAACGGTCAGCCAGCCGGAAAAAGACGTTCTTCAAGAGCAAAGCTTACTGTACGATTTGTTTTGGAAAATGAACAGCGCCTCCTCACGTTTAGTACGGGTAAGAAAGGTAGACTGGCTTGATGATGTGAAGGAGTATTTGGACTTGCATGCGACCGAACATATTCGAATTGAAGATGCTGCGCGTTTAGTGGGCGTTCATCGTTCCCATCTGTTTGCCTCCTTTCGCAATAAATACGGGGTCTCGCCGCAGCAGTATTTACAGAAAGTCAGGCTCACGAAAGGGGCAAGCTTGCTGAGAGAAACAGCATTATCCGTGACAGAGATCGCACTATCGCTCGGATATCCGGAGCTTTATTCATTTACCCGCTCGTTTACCAAATACTTCGGCGTTTCGCCTAGCTCATACAGAGGGACTTCCAAAAGAATAATTTGTTAGAAATTAGACTCTTCACGAGATTAGTAAAGACTTGTATGATGATGATAAATCACGAGAAACAAATGAAATTCACTTAATATATTGTGTGTTTCCTTTGTTTGTTATCCTTTTTTTTGTCAGGGTTTCTAGATCGACTGGAAATCCATTTTGTGTAAAGAAAAAAAGGGGCTCTATGTATAAAATTATAATCGTAGATGATGAGGCGGAGGTTAGAGAAGGAATCAGGGAAAGCATTGCGTGGGAACAACATGGTTTTGAATGTATGGGAGACTTCAGGAATGGCAGCGAGGCACTGGAGGCTATTGCTGATCTCAGGCCT
This sequence comes from Paenibacillus sp. 01T422, assembly GCF_056398785.1. Taxonomy (NCBI): domain Bacteria; kingdom Bacillati; phylum Bacillota; class Bacilli; order Caryophanales; family Paenibacillaceae; genus Paenibacillus; species Paenibacillus sp. 01T422. The sequence continues at coordinate 10,892 of NZ_JBFTQB010000188.1, forward strand.
GATCTCGTATTGTCAGATATTTGTATGCCTTTTATGGACGGGATTGAATTTACTAGGCAAATACAAATGAGCTATCCCTACATCAAAGTTATCATCCTCACAGGTCACGATGAGTTTGACTATGCTCAGAAAGCACTACGTTTGAAAGTACATGATTTTGTCCTCAAACCGATTACGGCGAACGAACTTCGTAGTCTACTGAATAAAGCGAAAGATGAATTGGATAAGGAAGCGGAAAGTCGCGAAAATCTATCTCATCTGAAGATGCAGCTTTATCAGAGTTTACCCTTACTCCGGGAGCGGTTCTTGGAGCAATTAATTGGTGGGACGCTAAGCGAAGCGAATATTATGGAAAGGCTCGATTATTTCGGACTTGCGCTGAGTGCTCCGAATTACCTTGTCGTCGCGGTTGATATTGACGATTTGGACGAAATTAGCAGAGACAAGTGGCACAATGACCCCGAGCTTTTTCGATCAGCGGCTTATAATATTGTGCAAGAAGTGATGGAT
>NZ_JBFTQB010000189.1:0-8391 GCF_056398785.1 Paenibacillus sp. 01T422
TCCGTTCGTCAGCCCCGTTATCGTGCTGGTGTTGGTCGAACCGTTCACCGTCGCGACAGGGATCGGCTCATACGAACCTAWWACAGTTCCTGCATAGATGCTGTAGGTGACCGCATCCGATACACCGCTCCAAGTGAGTGTTACTTGGCCGTCACCTGAAGTTGCGGAGAGCGCAACTGGCGCGTTCGGCTTGGCGATAGGCGTGGCACYYAAYTCRTTRGAGTATCTGCTGTACCCATCTGTGCTGACAGTCTTAATCGCAAAGTAGTATGTCGTTCCGTTCGTCAGCCCCGTTATCGTGCCGATGTTGGTTGATCCGGGGACCATCGCGACAGGAGTCGGCTCATACGAACCGGAAACGGTTCCTGCATAGATGTTATAGGTGATCGCCTCGGATACACCGCTCCAAGTGAGTGTAACTTGCCCGTCACCTGAAGTTGCGGAAAGCGCAATTGGCGCGACTACCTGTTTCACTGTTACCGCTGCAACGTTGCTCGTTACCGTGGCAGTCTTGGTGCCGCTTACGCTGCTATTCGTGTTCGTCACGACAACGTAGTAATACGTCGTTCCCGCCGTTATCGTCGGCGCTGCATACGTTGCGTTTGTTGCGCCGTTAATCGCTGTACCGCCAATCGTGCTGTTTGTTGTATTGCTATACCACTGATAGCTCAGCGTTCCTCCGTCGCTTATACTCGCTGCCACGCTCAAGGTCGGACTGCTGTTGCCTTCGTTCACCGTTTTATCTGTTGGTTGTGTAACGATGCTTGGTGTCATCGCATTTACTTCTACTTTTCGAACCAAAACTCCGTTATTCCCAACAACAATCCATTCATTATTTCCATAGATAACTTTTCTTCCGGATTGCGTTGAATTCTTAGATTCCTTCGTCCAATTGATTCCATCGTTCGAGAAGAGAATCGAGCTGATTCCTACGGCCGCATATCCGCCTCCTAATGAGCTATAACTCACATCACTTAAATCCGTAGTAACTGGTGATGTTGTAGAAAGCGTAGGATTCGTATTACTTCCGCTAGGATCGGTACGATAAATTTGTCCGCCATACCCTACTGCTACATATTTTCCTGAACCATCCGATGTCACACTTGTAAAACCATATATATCCGAGACAGTGGTTATCGCACTCCAATTTACTCCATCCGTGGATGTCATAATGGTTCCTGATAGTGAAGAAGCACCTATGCAGGATTTGACACACCCAACCATCATAAATTGCCCATTGGCAAACAAAACCTTACTCACATAAGTATTAGCATGCGTAGAAGCAGTCCATGTGCTAGCATTCGCAGAAACCAAGTAACCAGTGGCTGAATTACCCATTGTCATCACATACTTATTATTTCCATAGGAAATTGAGTTTATTGCGTAAGTATCAAATGAAGACGACTCGACGGTCCAATCACTTCCATTTAAAGAACTGATTAGCGTAGCGCCTGTTCCTTGAGTATCGTCTCTTGTTGGAGCAGCATAAAATTTCCCATTTAAAAATTCAATAGTATTTAAATTCCTATACATTTTGCTGCTTATATCCACACGATTCCAATTCACTAAATCATTTGATGTATAAATGAAACCTCTCTCAGAACTAGTAATAGCTACATATTGCCCATTGCCATAAGCAATGCTTAAAAAACTCTTTGTACTCACTTGCTGCCAAACATAGGTCGGGTCCGGGTCTGCAGCGGCACTCGCACTTGCGGGAACAAAAGCAACTCCCCCCAAAAATAAGATTATACTAATAACAAGAGCAATAATTCTTTGTTCATTTCGAAATACTCTCTCTCTCATCGTTCTCTCACCTCTTATAACCATTTCATCGCCTCTTCTCTATTTCGACAATATTCGGGTATATCTTACAATATGGCAATAAACAATGAATAAACAAAAAAGAGCTCATAAACCGAGCTCTTCTTCTATCCTTTGTCGTTTTAGTTCCAGCAGCTTGCCTGCCGCCACAGCGTCGCCCGTCTTCTCCAGATGCAGCAGAAGCAGATCGTAATACCGTTCCTGATAGGGTTCAAGCTCGATCAGCTTTCTCCATACAAGCTCCTTGTCTGTTCCCGAAACTTTCCCCAGCCACTGTTCGAGGCTCTGTGTGTACGAAGAGTGCAACTCATAACTTTTGTTTACCGCCCAGCCATAATGCTCCGCCTCGAAATAATCTCCCCGGTAGAGTGACAGTAATTCGCTGATCTCATGCGATCGGCGCCCTGTCATAAATTCCTCTAGCTTTGCTGCATCGCTGTCAATATTTTCGATCTTCAGCCAATACCGTTCATCAGCGAAAGCAACCATGTCTGGAAATCCAGTGTTCTTCAGCGCATTCCGCAGATTGTAAATCGTTGTATTTAACAGCTTCTGGGAACGCTCGGGTTCGCTGTCCGGCCATAAATCATCAAGCAATCGATACCGATATGCGGGGGTTCCATTATGATGCCACAGATAAGCGAACAGTTCCTTCGTTTTTTTCGTCCTCCAGGTCACCAGCTGCCGATCCGRACCGTACAACTCCATGCTGCCGAGAACGTTCAAGTGCAGTCTTCCCATTTCCTCCGAATCCGTTGGAAAATCAACCGAAGTCTGCCGTAACCCGCGACTTTCTAAGTCACGCGAGAGTCGGACCGCATAGCGATCTAACGTCTTCGCCAGCTTGTCTTTCGAAATCGGCTTCAGTAAATAGCCGAAGGCCCCTGTCTCAAATGCCTCGACAGCGAACTCCTGATGCGCAGTAACGAAAATAATATCCATACTGGCATGACGTCCCAGCAGATGCTCGGCGGCCTCCAAGCCGCTCATCCCCGGCATTTCGATGTCCAGGAAAACAAGATCCGGCTGCAGCCCCGACACTTGGCCGAGCACTTCAGTGATCTGCTGGAATTTGCCGACCACCTGTACACCACCGACTTCTTCCAGCACGATTTCCAACACGTCGAGTGCGATAACCTCGTCATCGATTAGAATTGCTCTTAGCATAGATTTCCTCCGGTAAATAAAGCTTGATTTGCGTGCCCCGATTCAGTACGCTGGCGATTTCCAGCTTGTGTCCGTAGATCATTTGCAGGCGTCGATTAACATTAGCAATCCCAACACCATGTGATTTGGCTTGTTCCAGCTGTTCTCGTTTCGTCTCTTCCATGCCTACGCCATTGTCGCTCACCGTGATGAGAACACCTTCTTCGCTTCGACACGCTATAATCTCAACGGTGCCTCCTGACGGTTTCGGTCCAATGCCGTGCCGCACGGCGTTCTCCACGAGTGGTTGCAGCATAAGCGGAGGAAGCCGGAAGTGAAGACCCTCTTCGATTAGATATCGGACGTGCAGCCTGCTGCCAAAACGCAGCTGCTCAATGGCCAAGTAAGCACGCACCAATTCTAACTCTTGCTCGAACGAAATCCGTTCAGCTTGAAAAACGAAAGTGAATTTCGCCCTTAAATACGTGGTCAAATGGTGAATAGTATCCCGCAATCGGTCGACGTCCTTATAGCTGAGTCCCACAAGCGTATTCAAACTGTTGTAGAGAAAATGCGGGGTGATTTGCGTTTGCAGAAAGTCCATTTCCCGCTTAACCGCTCGCTCGGACGAGCGTTTCATCGACAATAGCGACTGCATCCGCGCCTTCAGCTCCACCAGCTCAAACGGCTTCTGCAGAATGTCATTGGCGCCCGCCTGGAAGGAAGCCGTCATGTCGCTCACCTGGCCGGATGCGGTCAGCATGAGCACCGGAAGCTCCGCCAAGTCGTGCAAGCTGCGAATTTCCCTGCATACGTCCAACCCGGATAACCCAGGCATCATCAAATCTAGCAGCACTAGATCCGGCAACCTCCGACCCTTGAGCAGCGCGAGCGCATCCTCTCCACTCTCAACCGCCGTATACGCGTAATGAAGTGACGTCACGGCATCGATTAGCACTTTCAAATTGGAAGACTCGTCATCCACGATCAGAATGTCATATTCAGCGGTTTCGTCTTGACCGCGCATGGTTAGGGTTATCTTCTCAGCCATCTGCGGTTCCACATATTCACTGGCCGCTGCGGCTTCCAGCACTTGAATGGCAATCGGCATCGTGAAGGTGAATCGTGAACCGTGGCCAACCTCGGATTCGACATCCAGTCTTCCACCTTGCAGATCAACCAACTGTTTCGATATGCTCAGGCCAAGTCCCATGCCTCCCTGAGGACGGTGATCCTTCTCTTCCTGCTGCACGAAAGGCTCGAAAATACTCATCAGTCTGTCTTGGGGAATACCCGGCCCCGTATCCGCTATCGTGATGGCCAGCTCATCACCTAACGTTTCTGCGGAAATACGCACCGTGCCTCGTTCGGTATATTTCAGTGCATTCTCTAACAAGTTGTGCAAAATTTGCCGCAAGCGGTTTTCGTCTGCCTCCACCAGAGGAAGCGTGGCAGGAAGCTCGTTTATCAAGCGCACCTTGCGGTTGATCGGCGTTATCGACAACGTCTCCAGTACGAAAAAAACCGACATATTAACATCCACTTGCGTCGTTTGGATATGCAGTTGTCCAAGCTTGATTCGGTTCATATCTAGAATATCATGCACAAGCCCTGCCAATCGCCGCCCTACCAAATGCAGCAGCCTCACATTCTCCCGGTGTTCCGGTCTAAGCGGTCGCTCCAGGTCTTCAAGCAGCGATTGGGACAAATTGATAATCCCGTGCAGAGGTGTTCGTAATTCGTGCGACGTCTTGGCCAAAAACTCATCCTTTTGTTGGTCATAAATCAACAACTGCCGGGCAAGGCTTTCGCTTTTGTGGAAAGCCTCTTGAATTCTCTCCGACATCAAGTAAGCTTGCGAAAACAGCAGCAATAGCGGTGTAACAATCATATAATTTGGATTATCMATCGCTAACTGATAACGAAGGTGGGCGTAGATCCAGATAAAGAGAAGGAAAAATACCCCCAGCAAGATCGAGCCAGTCCCCTGAACCCCTCGGCTGCGGCCGCTAAAAGTAGCGTAAAAAACAAACAGTAAGATGAGGGCTTCCAGCGCCAAGGTTGTCCAAAGAATTTCAAGAAAATATTCGTTTGGCGTGAACAAGAAAACGGCAAAGAACACGATGAAAATCCAGCGCAGCGCATAGAATACACCGTTGTCCCGCCCTCCCAAGAATCGGTGCACATAGAGATAAAAAAAGTAAAATGACGTCAACGGCAGCAGGATAATCATTTTTTGCAGCCATAAGAATGAGAGAGAGGGGACAACGGTCGCCGCCAAAATCTCATCGTCGAAACTGTAAAATAAGCCGAGCGTCAAGCAGAAGATGCTGAAATGCACCAGATGCGGTTCCTTGCGCCATTGCTTGAACATCCCTATGTAATAAAGCCCGAACACAACCATAGTCGTAATCAAAATCATGTCGACCAACCTGGCATAGTCCTGACGGGCTACTATGTCCTTCGCCAAACCAAATTCCGGCGCCTGCACAAGTCCACCTTCGATGTATTTAAAGCTTGAAACCTGAACAATGATTTCGACTGTGYCAGCCTCGGCTTGCACCATCCCCAAGAACGGTAAATTGCTAGGCACGAATTCCTGCTCGGTTACTGTCGGTCGGCCGTTGCCGCCTACATCCGTTCCGTTGATTATCACCCGGCTGGACATACGGATCTTTTTTCCGATAAAGCCGTACAAGTCCTTCTTATCCACCTGCACAATCAATCGATAGGTGCCGGCTCCATACCCATCTCTTCCTCCCGAACTAACAACACCTTTCCAGTTGCCCGGTACACGTACGAGCTGACGCTTGCCCACAAGCTGCGGATTATCGAGGAAATCCTGCGAACCCAGTAGTCGCCCTTCATAGAACTCCCATTCCCCCCGAAGGGGGATGATACCCCGGGCAGTGAAATCCCACATTCTTGCGTTCAGCTCGCCGCCATGCGCTTGGGGATATTTCTCGGTCGCTGGGTTAAGCCAATCGTACAGAAAGAAGGACGTCATGATAATAAAGACGCCGATCATACTGAACATGCCGACATTTTTCATAAATAGATTTCTCCGCATCCAAGTTAACTCCATCTGACTCTTCCTTATTTTACCTTAATAAGGTCAGTATTTCTTTTACAGAATTATTAACAAATAATCGTTCAGGACGAGATTTCATGATCACAGTAAGTCCTATTAACGATATGACTAGTGTCTGTGCTAAACCCTTTGCGTTAATTCCGGCATCGAGCTCGCCTGAGCGCAAACCTCTTTCAATCGTTTCTTGAAATATGACCGAGAGATACATTTGGTGTTCCCTTGTTAGAATTTCAAATTTCTCATCATGAGGCGAAAGTTCCACCATTGAATTAATGCAAAAGCATCCCCAGTTCGGACTTTTCCCATATTCTTTTGCCACCATATTTTCAAAGAAGGCACGAAATGCCTCTTTAACCGAAGAGTGGTTTTGAAGACTGGCGCGAACAGAGGCAGCATGGGAACTCGTATATTTTCGCAGTGCAGCTTCAAATAGTCCTTTTTTATCTCCAAAGGTTGAGTAAATGCTTGGTCGCTGAATGCCCATTCTTACTGTCAAGTCGCTTAAGGAAGTAGCTTCAAAACCTTTCTCCCAAAATAATTGCATAGCAGCATCCAATGCCTTTTCCTCATCGAATTCGCGTTGTCGAGCCATTGCAACTCCTCCATTTCATACCAAACGGTATATTTATCATCTTATTTTTATATGATCGTCCTGTCAATGTTCTTATTCCTTCCAGGTTACCTTCTCAAGGAAGGCTCTTGACAGTTTTCATTTTCAAAAGTTATATTAAATGGACATCATTACATACTGATCGGTATGTTATTATTCGAATTTATTACCGTTGATTAAGGAGGCGTTATTACCGTGGATTCTACAGGCAAAAAGATTGAAACACCTCAAAGAGCGCTTATAGCATCAGCACCTGTATCTTTCATGTCTCGCAGTGTTACGCTTTTATTTGCAATCAGCTGCGGGCTGGCAGTCGCCAACATCTACTACGCGCAGCCCTTGCTAGACGCTATTTCGAACGAGTTCGGTATTACTCATTCATCCGTCGGCATTGTTATTACAATCACCCAAGTTTGTTACGCACTTGGACTGCTGTTTCTTGTGCCTCTAGGCGATCTCTTAAATCGACGTTGGCTGATCACTGGACAGATGCTAGTATCCATTCTAGCTTTGATAGCGGTTGGTACCGCCTCTACCAGCCTAGTATTATTCATAGGCATTGCTGCTGTTGGATTGCTTGCCGTAGTAACACAGACACTCGTAGCGTTTGCGGCTACTTTGGCTGCCCCAGCCGAACGTGGGCGTGTCGTCGGTGTTGTGACCAGTGGAATCGTAATTGGCATCCTACTGGCGCGAACTTTCGCTGGCGTATTAACGGATTTAGCCGGTTGGCGTTCTGTTTACCTTGTCTCTGCGGTATTAACGCTCATCATGGCCTGTGTATTGTTCCGGGTATTGCCGCATTATGTACAGAAGATAGAATCAATATCCTACCTACAGTTGCTTCGTTCTATGCTCATGTTGTTCGCACAAGAACGAGTCCTACGAATCCGTGCTGTACTAACCCTGCTGATATTCACCGCTTTCAGTATATTATGGTCTTCGCTGGTGCTGCCTCTCAGCGCTCCACCGTTTTCTCTATCACATACAGCGATAGGAGCGTTTGGTCTCGCTGGTGTTACCGGAGCTTTAGCCGCAGCACGAGCAGGCCATCTTGCCGATCGAGGTTTAGGACAGAGGACTACCGGCGTGGCATTAATGCTGCTGCTTATATCGTGGTTGCCAATAAGTTATACGCAACATTCGCTTCTCGCCCTAATCGTCGGTATTGTCCTACTTGACCTGGCCGTGCAAGCCGTACATGTCACCAACCAGAGCATGATCCTTACTTTGCGCCCCGAGGCACGCAGTAGGCTTACTGCCGCTTACATGATTTTCTATTCCATTGGCAGCGCCACCGGGTCAATCACATCTACCACTATCTATGCTTACGCAGGCTGGAACGGAGTGTGTTTGTTAGGTGCAATTGTTAGTGCCCTGGCTCTTCTATTCTGGGCATTGACTCGTCGCCCTTAATAAAAATTTTCCGCATAATAGCAATCCACTCTCGAACATGCTTTTAAAAGACGCAAAAAAAACAGGGCCTCAAGTAGGCCCCATCTGGCTTGTAACAATTCAATTGCTGGTTGGCTGATTGCTGAAGACGATGTGATTCAGCCGCTCCGTTTAACGAAACTCTCGCGGGATGCGCCGTGCTACCCCCGTTTGAATGGCTGCTTGGATGACGGACTCACGAATGCGCCTCACCACTTCCTGATTAAATACACTTGGGATGATATAAAGCTTGTTTAATTCCGATTGCGTTACGACAGAAGCAATC
>NZ_JBFTQB010000190.1:0-8389 GCF_056398785.1 Paenibacillus sp. 01T422
GCTTGCGGATAAGCGATTGGAGCTTGCGGATAAGCGATTGGATGTCCGTCAACTCATTTGCCGCTTCACGCACCATCCACTCAGCAAGATCAACCCCCAGCACTTCCTCCGTAACACCGTGCTCTACCTGAAGTCTCGTGTTCACTTCCAGGAAGTAAAAGTCGCACGTTTCCGGATCATACAAGTATTCCACCGTACCTGCGCTGCGATAGCCGACCTCAGCTGCCAAACGTTTAGCCGAAGCAAACATCGCCTCACGGACATCGTCCGTTAGATTCGGGGCCGGGCTTTCCTCAATGACCTTCTGGTTGCGCCGTTGAATGGAACAATCGCGCTCGCCGAGCGTAACGACTTCCCCGAAGTTGTTGCCGAAAATTTGCACCTCGACATGGCGCGCTCTGGCGATATACTTCTCAAGGAACATGCCGCCGTTTTTGAAATTCGTCTCCGCCAAATGGCGCACGCTGTCATAAGCGGCCAATAATGCCGCCTCATCCGCACAGACGCGCATGCCAATGCCGCCGCCTCCTGCTGTGCTTTTGAGAATAACCGGATAACCAATTCGCGTTGCTTCTATAAGTGCAGTTTCAAGATCTGTGATAAGCGGCGTTCCCGGCAGCATCGGTACACCAGCTCTTTCCGCGATTTCGCGAGCGGAGTGTTTGAGCCCGAACATTTCCATTTGCTCCGGTGTAGGTCCGATGAACACAATTCCCTGATCGCGACAAGCCCGGGCGAAATCAGCATTTTCACTCAGAAAGCCATAGCCAGGATGTATCGCCTCAGCACCGGTTTCCAGCGCTGTTTGCAGAATCAACTCCGTATTCAAATAGCTTTCCTTCGCCGGCCCCTCGCCGATCAGAACAGCTTCATCCGCTCCATCCACATGCAGACTATCTTGATCTGCTCCTGTATAAACAGCAACCGATGCCACTCCGAGCTTGCGCAATGTGCGCTCAATGCGTACAGCGATGGCACCACGATTAGCGATAAGTACTTTTGTAAACATCGTATCCACACCCCTTTGAATTTCTATTTATCCCAAATTAGCACCTGAATCGGTGTTGGATTGTAGGCATTACAAGGATTGTTAAGCTGCGGGCAGTTACTAATCAGCACCATGGAGCTGCCCGTCGATTGAACTTCCACATAACAGCCTGGTCCGGAGACACCATCATCGAACTTCAAACCACCATCTTCTGTAACCGGCACATTCATAAAAAAGTTGATATTCGGCGCCAAATCCCGCTTCGTATACGCCCCATCGTGCTGTGCAAGCTGCAGCATGAAGGTGTCTCGGCAGTTGTGCATTGACAGCTTGTCGTGCGAGTATCGCACTGTATTGCTTTGAGCCGAACAGGAACCACCAACGGTGTCATGCCGCCCACATGTATCCGCTACGATTCGGAGCAGCTCCTTGCCGGACTCGGCACGCAGTACTGAGCCTGTGCTCAAATAAATATTGCCTTGACCCGCAATCGTCGCTACAGCACTGTAGTGATCTTCAGGATTTTCAGCATCATAAAATAAGGTATCTGCCGCCTGATTCCCCTCCAGATCAACAATCCTCAGCACTTGACCTGGCTTCAGCACGCGCATCCAACCGTCCCCCGCTTGAATGACTTCGCTATGAATGGCCTCCTCGGCTCTGCGAGGGCTTTCCACACGATTAAATACCGCCATATCCGTTCCTCCTCCGTGTTTTTATTAACTAAGCAGTGCGTGGTATTCCCAAGTATTTTCGAAAGCCCGGCGATTCTCCGAACGATAATTAACGCAAAAGTCATCCATGCTTACAGGATCAGCCTGCAGCACCTCGATGTTAACGGGCACCGATGGATAAGTGGTTCTAGGATCAAGCGGATTAGGTGTATTAGAAAGAACGAGCAGTGTATCTAACTCTGTCCGAAGCGTCACCGTTGCACCTGCGGGGCAATGCGTTAGACTGAAGTGCATATCGCCCTGCTCATCACAAAACACCTTCGAGAATAAGTTGAGGACTGGCATCATATCCCGCATGCTAAGCCCGTTACGAACAAGCTCCACGGCGAAGTTCTCCTGCCCGCTCCGCAACCACTCATTGCGCAGCTCCTGATAATTAGTCACGCCATACTTAGCATCCGTCGCTGCACGACTCGTGTACCCGCTAAGCGGATCATGCCAACCTATGCTGTCTTCCACGATGCTAGCGAGCACTCTTCCATTGTCACTCATCAGCACATGTCCACGCGTCAGATGGGCGGTGTACTGCGCCTTCAGCGTATCCGGCATATTGTAGCGCTCCGTCAAATCCCGCGCGTGGAACAATTGGATGGACACATTCGCTCCCGCCTCCAGAGCCGTAAACCGAATCAATTTCCCTTTAMCAATCACACCCGACCACTTGCTTCCTGGGCTTATTGTCTTGTTCCACACGTTTGCCATCGTATCCATCTCCTCCTGAATGCTTGTTAAACAAAAAGGGAGACATCACAAGACGCAGATCGTCTTGGTGATATCTCCCAGGTTTTTATCCTTCCGTGTCGCTCCTCATCATAGAAGCGGTTTACTCTCGGACCAGCCCGGTGGTGTGCCGGCGGAACCCTAGTAAACAATCGTATTCGTTTGTGTTATTAAACATAACATTGACTAAGGAATGTGTCAATAACTTCTAGTGATTTTACCTTTTTCACGCAAAATACTTCTCACACGCTTTACAATGTGTTATATTAACTTACACAAATGGCGTATAGTTAACATCAATGCTGCGATACGGTTACTTTTCCACTTATAAGTAATGATTCATGACATACAAAGTTTTCTAGGGTTCCGCGATAGCTTAAGCTTCGGTCTGGTCCAAGAGAAAACGCACAGCTCACCCTGTGTTCACGGAGGGACAAAAGCCCGGGAGGATATCTGTTTTTAGATATCTCCTTGGCTTTTTTGCATATCAGCGCCTGACGGTCGACCACAGCACCAACGATAAGGGAGTGTATCATCATGACAAAAGAAGTCCAACTACGGAAGTCCTTAAGCTTGTATCAAGTCGTCTACATGGGTCTTGCTTGGATGACCCCTATGATTTATTTCTCCATCTATGGGATAGCTTACGAGAATGCCCATGGGATGCTGACACAGGCGTACCTGCTCGCTTTTATCGCGATCTTCTTCACAGCTTACAGCTATGGCGTTATGTCCAAATCGTTCCCCACATCAGGCTCCGCCTACACGTATACGAAAAAAAGCATCCATCCCTACCTGGGCTTCCTCGTTGGTTGGGCACTGCTGCTGGACTATTTCTTCTCCCCAATCATCGCTTGTCTTACCTTCGGCATCTATCTGCATGCCCAATTTCCGTCCATCCCAGCTTATGTCTGGATCATTGGACTGAACATCATCCTTGGTATCGTCAATGTCATTGGCATTAAATTTTCTGCGAATATTAGCAAATTGTTCGTTTGGATTCAAATTTTGTTCATTGGTGTGTTCTGCTTCTTCCTTTTCCGCAATTTGACGGGGGATGTTCATCCGATGGGCTTATTCCTCCAAACGGACGTGCCGTTCTCCACAATCCTAGCCGGTGCTTCAATCATTTGTTTCTCCTTCTTGGGTTTTGACACGGTCACAACCATGTCCGAAGAAACAGTGAACTCCGAGAAAACGATCCCTCGGGCCATCATGATTATCATCCTTACAGCGAGCATCCTTTACCTAGTGCCATCTTTTCTGACTCAGCTAATTTATCCACACCTAACCTTCGTACATGTAGATTCAGCCGGCTTCGAGATCGTCAAGCTAGTTGGCGGGGCCGCACTCAGTTCTGTGTTCATCACCGTACTCATACTCGCTATTTTTACGCAAGGCTTGTCATCTGTAACGAGCGTTTCCCGCCTACTCTATGTCATGGGGCGCGATGCCATCCTGCCTAAACGAGTGTTTGCCTTCCTCCATCCGAAGTTCAATACACCGGTAATCAATATCGCGATCGTGAGCTGCGTCTCCCTGCTGGCCCTCGTGATCTCCTTAGACAATGCGGTCAAATTCGTGAATTTCGGCGCGCTAACAGCCTTCTTCTTCGTGAACATCTCTGTCATCGCGCAAAAATACATCAAGGAAAACCAACGCTCCATGAAGCATACCTTTCTGTATCTGGTGCTCCCCTTAATAGGAGCAGGCTTCATCGGCTATCTATTATCGCTGCTAGATCGGGACGCATTATGGATGGGCGGTGTCTGGCTCGTTATCGGGATTGTGTATCATCTGCTCCGGAAAAAAGTTAGCTCCGACCCAGCTGGAACCGTCCTCGCTCCTATGGCTATATCAAGTAAACCCATGCGTACTTCCGGTTCTATTAAATAACTAAAAAACCGAGCGAACTCAGGACTGTTTCCTGATCATCGCTCGGTTTATTTATTTGCGGTCTGCCGGGAATACAAGTCCCATTTGTTTTCTAGCTTCGTCCATAATGGCCATCGCGATGCTGGAATTGGCATGTGAGTTCGTCTCGGACTCCGATGCTCCGCTTTGGATCAGGCGGATGAACTCTTCCGCTTCATAACGCATCGTTCTAACACTCTGCTCGCGTGTAAGATCTTCTACAGAGCCATCCCGGTAGCGGATTTCAACTTTCTCCGGCTGGTTGATTTTATCAATAACCATCGTTGCGTGCTCGCCCTGGATTTCTGTCGGCAAATAAGAGCTTGCGATTTTGGAGTGCATAATCACCGCATCCATCTCTTTGTAGCTCAGCAGAAGACTGCCTTCGCCATCGACACCGGATTCCAGCAGCATGCCGCTTGCTTGCACACGATCTGGGGTTCCGAACAGCACCGCCAGCGGATAAATACAGTAAACTCCAAGATCCATCAGGGACCCATTGGAGAAAATGGGATTGAATGCATTCAGCACCGTCCCTTGCTTATAAGCATCATACCGCGAGGAATATTGGCAGTAGCCTGCAAAATAACGGCGGATAGGTCCAAGCTTGTGCAGATTCTCTTGGATCGCTTTGAAATTCGGCATCAGCGTGGACTTGAGCGCCTCCATGAATACAACCTTGTTGCTGCGCGCAGCTTCGATCATCGCGGACAACTCAGCCGTATTGGATGCTGCTGGCTTCTCGCAGAGGACATGCTTCCCGTGATTCATGCAGTAGACGGCGTACTCAGCGTGAAGCGAGTTCGGGCTCGCGATATAGACGGCGTCGAACGCATCGCTTTGCACGAAAGCGTCCAAGTCCGTAAAGCGGTGAGCGACCTCGAATTTAGTGGCGAATTCCGCCGCCTTCTCCTCCGTGCGTGAGTAAACAGCAGTTAATGCGAATTCTCCCGTCTCGCGGGCTGCGTGAATGAACTCTTCTGTGATCCAATTCGTTCCTATTATTGCAAAACGTATCATAGTGTCTCCTTTGTTAGTTAGGGGAACTATAGTCCTCTATTTACTCGGAAAATTGCTTTTCGCGAGCGCAGAGGAACTACAGTCCTCTATTTCGTCGTTTTTGATGGAATTTGGAGTCTTTGCGGGCAAATAAGACCCTGCAGTTCCGTCTGTGGGGCTATTTTGGCGACTATTGCTGAAATAGCGGACTGTAGTTCCTCATCCCGACACGAATGCTGGTGATGTGACAGTTTCCACCAATTTGTTCTTTTTACTATACCTGATTTGGCCTAGTTGTTAAAGGGTACGAGCACCTGGTTAGTTAGTAACTTTATCTATAGAAGGTTACGTTCAACACATCAACTGTATAAAACTTCACTACTTTCACTGACGTAGAAACTTCTATAAAATAGAAACTATCATCACGACGTACAAGTCTTCAACAAATTAGTACTTACTAATATCAAGAGGAATGTGGGAGGATGAATCATGAAATATTCGTATTTAGGGAAATCCGGCTTAAAGGTCAGTCAATTATGTCTAGGAACAATGAACTTTGGACCGGAAACTGAGGAAAAAGAAGCTTTTAAAATTATGGATGCCGCATTAGATGCGGGAATCAATTTTTTCGATACAGCGAATGTGTACGGAGGCGTAGAAAGAAGAGGCTGGACGGAAGAAATTATAGGCCGCTGGTTCAAACAAGGCGGAGGCCGCAGAGAGAAAGTCATTCTTGCGACCAAAGCCTATGGCGATATGAATGATCCCCACGATGGACCTAACTCGGAGCGCGGGTTATCTGCTTACAAAATCAGACGTCACCTGGAAGCTTCTCTCCAAAGACTGCAAACCGATCACATTGAGCTTTACCAAATGCATCATATCGATCGCAACGTGTCTTGGGATGAGCTGTGGGGCGTTTTCGAATCCGCTGTTAACCAAGGCTCTGTCGACTATATAGGCTCTAGCAACTTTGCAGGCTGGCACATTGCCTGTGCGCAAGCTGAAGCTAAAGCCCGTCACTTCCTAGGCTTAGTCTCTGAGCAGCATCTATACAATCTGCTCGCCAGATTGCCTGAACTGGAAGTGCTTCCCGCTGCCGAGAAGCTCGGACTTGGCGTCATTCCATGGAGTCCGCTTGCCGGCGGCTTGCTCGGTCGTAATGCCTTGGCAGGCACAGGTGCCCGCAGTACGCGTTCTGCCGAACGAGTTGAGAAGCATCGGAGCCAATTGGAGCAATTCTCAGCACTCTGCAAAGAAATCGATGAAAAAGAAGATGTTGTCGCCTTGGCTTGGGTACTCTCGCATTCGGCTGTTACTTCACCGATCATCGGCCCGAGAACAATCGAGCAGCTTCAAGATTCGTTACGTGTACCTGAGGTTTCGCTTAGCGACGAGACTTTGAAAAAGTTGGACGAAATCTTCCCTGGCCCTGGTAAAGCGGCTCCGGAAGCTTACGCTTGGTAAAGTTGTAGTGGCTACCTCCTAGGGGGTAGCCTTTTTTTATTCCTCTTGACATGAAACCAAAAGGTTTCGTATAATCCAACATGTAACCATTTGGTTTCGCATTTCATGAGCGAATGTATTTTTGGACAACCACACATCATTCATTGGAGGAATTTTATAATGAGCAATCAAGCAAACACACTGCAAGACATCGTACAAACAGTCGTTTTTAACGCACCGATTCAAAAAGTATGGGATGCCGTTGCGACTTCCGAAGGCATCGCGGCTTGGTTCATGCCGAATAGTTTCAAGCCGGAAGCCGGTTATGAATTTCACTTGGAAGCCGGACCTTTCGGCAACTCCCCTTGCAAAGTGACGGACGTTACACCGCCAAACCGTCTTTCCTTCGCTTGGGGTAAGGATTGGTCGCTTACATTTGAATTAAAAGATGTAGATGGCAAAACAGAATTTACCCTCATTCACTCTGGTTGGGATGTGGACAAGGCTACGGAATTTGGCCAACCTCATTCCGTTGTTCGCGAGATGATGGCGAACGGCTGGGCAGGTATCGCGAAGAGACTTACAGCTTACGTCGAGGCTTAAGATGTCAGCCTCCTCGCAGAAACATGATGTGTTTCAAGCGATAGCCGATCCGACGCGCCGTCAGGTGCTGAAGCTGCTTCGTGAGCAGGAACTCCCTGTGACCGTGATTTCCGGTCATTTTCCGATGAGCCGCACCGCGGTGTCCAAGCATCTACGCATCTTAGCCGATGCGGGCTTGGTGAAAGAGCGAAAAGTCGGCCGCGAAACTCGCTACAGGTTAGAGGCTGAACCGTTGATGGAGCTCAAACGCTGGCTTTCCTATTATGAGCGTTATTGGGAAAATAAATTAAACGCACTGAAAAGGTTCGTCGAGTCTGATGACGAGGATGACGACAATCCCTTTGCTGCACTGGAATTGGTGGATCCGACGAAACACGATTAACTTGATGGAAACCTGGCTGCTTTGGGCCAGGTTTTTTGGTTTAGGCGGTTAGGGGGTATTAGTTCTCTACGTTGTACTTCGTGCAACGTAGAGGGAGGAATTTGACCCGATTGCTCCTCTATGTTGCACTTTGTGCAATATAGAGGGCGAAAATCATCCATTTCAGCCCGTTTGGGAGCAAATGATTGCATTTTGTGCAAGCTAGAGGCTTACAACGTGCCTGATTGCTCCTCTACAGTGCACTTTGTGCAATGTAGAGGCCTACAACTTGCCTGACCACTCCTCTACACTGCACTTTGTGCAATGTAGGCAAAAGTGGATCTATAGCGGAAAGTAGCAGCAGTAATCGGCACTAACTCCAAGTAATCTATCTACTCCTGTGCCCAGTTCCGGTTGACGCTCCATGTAGATGGTTCATCTGAGATAGATGGAAAAGCTACCGTTAATCTGCGCTGTTTGGTGGCATGGAACGGAGTAGCGGTAGAGACTACAGCTAAATTGCTGGTAGCTGGGCGAAAACCAGTAGAAACGCTGATATGAGTGGTAGAAACTGGAGTTAATTGAGCACAAGTGGATCTATAGCGGAAAGTAGCAGCAGTAATC
>NZ_JBFTQB010000191.1:0-9322 GCF_056398785.1 Paenibacillus sp. 01T422
CCGTACTTCCGATTGGTTTGCTGCTTGAAGGTCAATATGATGCTGTTCGTTCGGATATTAAACAAGTCGTAGATGCTGTTAAAGGTAAAGCGATTGTTAAAGTGATTATGGAAACAGGCTTTTTGAATGATGAACAAAAGATAGCGGCTTGCAAGCTTTCGGAAGAAGCAGGTGCTCACTTTGTGAAAACATCCACAGGCTTTGGTCCAGGTGGGGCAACAGTAGAAGATGTGCGTCTTATGCGTGCGAACGTATCGGATACGATTGGCGTCAAAGCATCGGGCGGCGTAAGAGATTTGCAAACGGCTGTTGCGATGATTGAAGCTGGAGCAACACGTTTAGGCACTAGCTCAGGCGTAGCTATTGTGAACGGAACTCAAGGCGTTTCCACATACTAAGATAACAAAAAGGCAAGGCGACCAGCGAACAGGCGACATTGAAGATTGTCTGCGAGCGAGCGATTTGTGACGATGCATCATCCGCCAGCAGGGCTGAAAGGCTGACAAGCTGATGGATGAAGGGGTAAAAAAGGATCGCGCCGCCAACGTTGAGCAGAATATGCGACCAGGCGACGTACCGCCCGGCGCGGGAGGAACTCATCCCGGCGATGAGTGCCGTCACACAGGTGCCTACATTGGCACCGATTGTGATGGCAATGCCCAGTTCGACGGGGATGCCTTGAATCGCAGCGAGGCCCATGGCCATCGCGATAACCGCTGCGCTGCTGTGCACCAGAGCCGTAACGGCTGCGCCGGCGAGGATGCCCCACAGCAAGCTTTGCTTGGCTTCCGTGACAAACCAAGCGAAGAGCCCGCGGGACTGCAGCGCAGGCCCGATTGTTTGCATGATCTCGATGCCGAGCAGCACGAGTGAGAAGCCCGCCACCGCCAGCGATCCGTAGCGGACGCTGCGCAGCCATTCGCGCCTGCCGGCAGGGGCGGCTGGTTCTTGCCCTCGCGCCGCAGATGGCGGCAAGGGGCCGGCCAACCAGCTCGCCATCCAGATGGCGGCGCTCACAAGCAGGATCGGCACACCGATCCCCCCGAGGCTGAGTCCGATCAGCTCGGTGGTGAGGCAAGTGCCGATGTTCGTGCCGAGAATGACGCCGAGCGTTCTCGGGAAGGTCAAGACGCCAGCGCCGACAAGGCCGATGGCGATGACCGTAATGGCGGTGCTGCTTTGCAGCGC
The DNA here is from genome assembly GCF_056398785.1 of Paenibacillus sp. 01T422. Lineage (NCBI taxonomy): Bacteria > Bacillati > Bacillota > Bacilli > Caryophanales > Paenibacillaceae > Paenibacillus > Paenibacillus sp. 01T422. The sequence continues at coordinate 1,189 of NZ_JBFTQB010000191.1, forward strand.
CGCCGTGAGCACGGTGCCGGTGACGAGGCCGCGCACCGGCGTTCGGGTAAACCGCTCCAGCCATAGCTGGAGGCGGGGGCCGGCCCACATTTGAAGCGAAGTTTCCATAAGCTTCATGCCGAAGAGAAATAAAACTAACCCTGCAACCACAGGTAGGATAATGGTAGTCATCATCATAGCATTCTCCCTCGCAAATGAACTTTTCATTATCACTCAATATATGTGACCGTACAGACAAGCATGACAAGCACCAGAGAGACGGAACGGTATCACACAAAGGACGGCTAACTGATATATGGCAGCAGTATTTTTACATAAGAAACGTAAACCTCGTTTAGAGCAAGGTCACCCGTGGGTGTTCAAAAGTGAAATTGAGCGTGTAGACGGGGAAGTTGTATCGGGGCAGCTTGTTCCCGTGCAAACGCATCTGGGCCAGTATTTGGCGACGGGCTACTACAATGAAACTTCGCAAATAACGGTCCGAATTGTATCGTATAAGCCGCTTGAAGCAATGACGACGGACTTTTTCGTTGAGCGGTTCACACGCTGCTTGCAGCATCGCAGCCGCTTTGTGAAAGAGGCGAAATCTTACCGGTTGGTTTATGGTGAGGCAGACTTTTTACCGGGGCTTATTGTGGATAAGTTCGAGGATACACTCGTTGTACAGATTCTTACATTGGGTATGGATCGCTGCCGTGAGCAGATCGTTGCTGCACTCGTCCAAGTTGTAAAGCCGACAGGCATTTATGAGCGCAGCGACGTGTCAATCCGTGAGTTGGAAGGCTTGGAGCAAACCAAAGGCTTATTATACGGCGAATGTCCCAAACATGTGGATATTCTTGAAAATGGCCTGCGTATCCGCGTGGATATCGAGGAAGGCCAAAAAACCGGCTATTTCTTTGATCAACGGGAAAATCGCGCAGCTATTGCTCCATTGATGACAGGCTGGGGCTATCGCAGCGGCATCGAGCTTCAAGAAGTTGAGCATGAAGGTGCTGTGCAAACACTGCCAGTCAATGCGAACGGCAAAGTCGTGACATTCCCTTACTGGGATGGCGCCTCCGTGCTGGAGTGCTTCTCTCATACCGGCAGCTTTACCCTCAACGCTTGCAAATTCGGCGCGAAAAAAGTGACCTGTCTGGACATTTCCGAGCATGCCATTGAGAGCGCGAGAACGAATGTTGGTCTGAATGGTTTCCAAGACCGTGTCGAATTTGTTGTTGCCGATGCATTCGAATATTTGAGAACCCAAGTTAGAGGTTTGGATGAACGGAAAGTGCGCGCCAACGCTGGCACTGGCGCTCAAGGGAAGAAGATCGACACGTCCAAGCCGGTTGCTGAGGGCGGCAGGACATGGGATGTCGTCATTCTGGATCCTCCTGCTTTTGCCAAAACAAAAAGCGCAGTTGAAGGCGCATGCCGCGGCTACAAAGATATTAATCTGCACGGCATGAAGCTTGTGAATGAAGGTGGGTACCTAGTCACGGCGAGCTGCTCGTACCACATGCATCCTGAGCTTTTCCTGGAGACGATTCATGCGGCGGCGACGGATGCAGGCAAGCTCTTGCGTTTAGTTGAGTTCCGTGGAGCTGGCATGGACCATCCACGTATTCTTGGTGTGGATGAGGGACATTACTTGAAATTCGCGATTTTTGAGGTGCGAAGCAAATAGATTGAGAAGAGGCGGGGCCATTATGGCCTCGTTTTTGTTTATGCGCGTGGGGGGTTGAGAGCGCCGCCATGCGTCGGCTACAACGCACGCCAATGATTCGCACGCGTTGGGAGAAAGGAGCAGACAGCGATATGCTTCGGGCAGTTCGGGGAACTACGGGGCGCTATTTCGTAACATTTGGCTGGAATTCAGGCAATTGGGATGAAATAAGGCCATGTAGTTCCCATACGGCTGCCAAATCCCCACTATTGGACGAAATAGCGGACTGTAGTTCCTCCGAATGTTGACTAGGTTCGGCTCGGCTAAGTCAGGTCAGAGGAGTGAACGGGTGCAGTTTTCTTTTGCATAAACAAATATAATCACTAACATTAAGGTGAAATATTTAATTTATCATAACGAAAGAAAACGCTAATTGGATGAAAATGGCATATCCGAATATGATGAAGGAAAGCACTTTCACTCTGCACATCGAAAGGAAAATGACGATATGGCATCCGTAACTGGTTTGGACGGCATTATAGCAGCAGAAACAGAATTGTCCTTGGTTGATGGACAAAATGGGGTTCTCGTCTATCGCGGATACGAAGCGAAGGAGCTTGCCCTGCACAACAGTTTTGAGGAGGTCGCCTACTTACTGTGGCATGGGGAACTTCCGTCCACGGAGGCGCTGAGCGCATCCCTTAGACTATGGGCGCAACAACGCAGCATACCTGCGGAACTGAAGGCGGTACTGGATTTGCTGCCAGTAGAAAGCGAAATGATGAGCGTGCTTCGCACAGCTACCTCTGTTCTAGGCACAATTAGCCATCAGGAGGCTGAATGGCCGCTGCATTTTGAGAGGATTCTCGCTAACACCCTCATGCTGCCAACAATCATTGCTTATCATTATCGGAGATCGCAAGGGCTGACGCCAATTGAACCTGATCCGCAGTTAGATCATGTTGCCAATTATTTGTACATGCTGACAGGTTCCGTGCCGCAGCAGGTCCATGTGAAAGTATTAACTGCCTATTTGATCCTAGCTATGGAGCATGGGATGAATGCATCTACATTTGCTGGGCGTGTTGTGTTATCTACACAATCAGATCTTGCTTCTGCACTCTGCGCTTCCATTGGCGCAATGAAAGGGCCACTGCATGGAGGAGCGCCATCGGAAGTGCTTCATATGCTGGATGCGATTGGAGACAAAGGCAATGCGGAGGCGTGGCTGCGTGAAGAGCTGAAGGCAGGCAGAAAGCTCATGGGCTTTGGTCAYCGCATTTACAAAACAAACGATCCTAGAGCGGAAGCGCTTAGGCGCCTCATGACTGAACTGGCTGCTGAGGATCCATGGTTCGATTTGGCCATCCACGTAGAAAAGGTAGCTGTCGAGCTATTAAATGAATATAAGCCAGGCCGGAAATTGTATGTAAACGTGGAGTTTTATGCCGCAGCTGTGATGCGGGCGATTGCTCTTCCGACATCCCTCTTCACGCCAAGCTTTACACTGAGCAGAATGGTAGGATGGACGGCTCATCTATTGGAACAAACGAGCTGTAATCGTATTTTTCGGCCGCAATCGGTCTATATCGGCGAACTGCCGCAGTCGCTGCGGAGTCCTTCCTAACTAATTGAAGATTATCAAATTAAAGCCATTTTCTCTATCATGAATTTTCATGTTAGTGGGGATGGGCTTTTTGTTATGCCAGCGTAAGGCCCATCATCTGCCACGCCTCTTTTCTACCAAAAGTATGATAGAATAGATAAGATTGATATCTTTAGAGATCAGTTTGAAGGAGGCCCTGTATGTCTATTCGTTTCGTGATCGGCAGAGCCGGCAGCGGAAAAAGTGAACGTTGTTTAATAGAAATGAAACAGCAATTGGCGGCGGAACCGGAGGGCGATCCGCTTGTGTTATTAGTGCCGGAGCAAGCGACTTTTCAGGCCGAGCACGCCATAGTGTCAGATCCCGGCATTCGGGGGATGATTCGGGCTCAGGTGTTGAGTTTTCACCGTTTGGCATGGCGTGTCATGCAAGAAGAAGGCGGTACAGCGAGACTGCCGATTGATGATATGGGTAAGAAACTTCTGCTTACAAGCATTTTACATAAACAGAAAGAAAAGCTCCGCTTATTTGGCCACTCGGCTGAGCAAATGGGCTTTGTAGATCGTTTGAACCAGCTTTTTACGGAGATGAAAAGGTATTGTGTTACGGCTAAGCAGCTCGAATTGCATGAGCAGAAACGGGCTTCTGTGCTTGGGGAGAGCGGTCTGCTCCGAGATAAAATGCATGATATTCAGCTGATTTATCGCCAATTTGAATCGGAGTTATCCCAGCAGTATTTGGATGGCGAGGACTATTTGACGCTGCTGGCGGGGCAGATTCCGAATTCCGCTTATTTGCGGTCTGCATCGGTTTGGATTGATGGTTTTCATGGCTTTACGCCGCAGGAGTTTGCCGTGCTTGGCGCGTTATTTTCGACCTGCAAACAGGTGACGATTACGCTCTGCCTGGACCGGGAACTGCAAGCCGGGGATGCGCCGGATGAGTTGGATTTATTTCACCCTACAGCGACGACGATGGTTCGGTTGCAGGAGCTTATCTGGCAGCTTGGATTGCCGTCAGCGGAGGTTCATTTATTGGCGCCGGATCGTTCGCCACGTTATGACGACAGCCCGTTACTCGGGTATTTGGAGCGCAATTTTGACCGTCGTATTGGCGGTGGGGCTCATCGTTATAAACCGGCTGCATGTGAGAAAATCAGCGATCAGCTCGTGATTGCAGAGGCTGTCCATCGCCGTGCTGAAGTGGAAGGCGCAGTAAGGGATATGCTGAACCTGGTTCGTGARCATGGCGTGCGTTGGCGCGAAGTCGCCGTCATGGTTCGCAATATGGAAGGCTATCAGGATTTATTAAAAGCTGTTCTGACCGATTATGAAATTCCGCACTTTTTTGACCAAAAAAGGACGGTGCTGCATCACCCGCTGGTAGAATTTATTCGTTCGGCGCTGGAGGTTGTTCAGCATAATTGGCATTATGATGCCGTGTTCCGCTGCGTCAAGACGGATTTACTGCTGCCGAGCGAGGCGGCCGATCAGAGAACAGAGTTGGATAAGCTGGAAAACTATGTGCTTGCTTTCGGTATCCAAGGCTACAGATGGACGGATGGCAAGCCGTGGAGCTATAAGTTTCGGGCTAATCTAGAGCAGGCTGATGAAGGCGTTCAAGAGCAAACAGCTGAATTAGCCGCATTGAATAGAAGCAAAGAGTGGGTGGTGAAGCCGCTTCTCGCCTTTGCCAAACGCCTACAGCAAGCTGGGTCTGTTAAAGCGCAAGTTGAAGCCTTATATGAACTCTTGGTTGCTGTTCAGGCTCCGGAGAAACTGGAAGCCTGGAGTCAGCAAGCAATTCAAGAAGGCAAACCGGAAAAAGCCCGTGAGCATGGGCAAATGTGGAACAGTATCATGGAGATGCTGGATCAGTTAGTGGAGACGATGGGGGACGATGAGTTGTCCCTTGAGATTTTTAACAGTCTTGTTGAGACGGGCATGGAAAGCATGAAGTTAGGGTTAGTACCTCCCTCAATGGATCAATTATTGATCGGAAGCATGGATCGGACTCGCTCAAGCGGTATACGTTATGCTTACATACTAGGTGTGAACGATGGCGTTATCCCTGCCCAAATGCCGGAAAAAGGGGTTCTAACGGAAGCGGAACGGAGCGTTCTGATGGAATCTGGTCTTCCGATGGCGGATGGAAGCCGGCGGAAGCTGTTGGATGAGCAATTTATTGTTTATACGTCGTTAACTGTACCGGGTAAAAGACTGTGGATGAGCTATCCGCTAGCAGATGAAGAAGGCAAATCGCTCCTACCATCCGAGCTCATTAAACAAATGCGTCAGTTATTTCCCGGGACGGAGACACCGCTTTTGCTTGCTGAACCAGCTGCGGAATCTCCGGAAGATGAGCAGGCAGCCTATATGGCGCATCCGAATCAGGCGATCTCCTATCTGGCAGTGCGCATGAAACACTGGATGCTTGGCGGCCGCATGGCAGATCTATGGTGGGAGACGTACAACTGGTATGCAGATAAGCCCGAGTGGCAGATGAAGCTGCAATCGGTGGTTCAGGCGCTTCGTTATACGAATAAAGAGAACAAAATATCTTCCAAAACGAGCAAGCTGCTATATGGCCAAAATCTGCGGGCGAGTGTGTCACGCATGGAGAAATATGTGGCGTGCCCCTTCTCCCACTTCGTGTCCCATGGCTTAAGGCTGCAGGAAAGACGAGTTTACCGGCTGGATGCCCCGGATATCGGACAATTGTTTCATGCCGCATTGAACCAGTTTGTTCAAAGGCTGCAGCAGGATCAGCTTGATTGGGGATCGCTGTCAGCGGAGGAGTGCATGGAGCGCTCCGCACAAGTTGTGGATGAACTTGCCCCAAGACTGCAAGGGGAGATTCTGCTCAGTTCCAGTAGATATGCCTATATAGCGAGAAAATTGAAGCAAGTTGTAGGCAGAGCAGCTGTTGTGTTAGGCGAACATGCGAAACATGGCCAGTTTGTACCGTTAGGTCTGGAAATCGATTTCGGCCCAGGCAAAGAATTGCCTCCTTTAACCTTTGATTTAGAGAATGGCTGTACGATGGAAATCATTGGTCGAATCGACCGGGTGGATCGGGCGGATGGCGAGCAAGGCGTTCTGCTGCGAGTCATCGATTACAAATCAAGTTCGACCTCTTTGCAGTTATCTGAAGTGTATTACGGGCTGTCCCTGCAGATGCTTACCTATTTGGATGTCATCATTACTCATGCGGAACGTTGGCTGGGTATTGCGGCGAAGCCGGCAGGCGTGCTTTATTTCCATGTGCATAACCCGATGCTTCAGCAAAAAAATGCCTTGGACCCTGCGGCCGTAGAGAAAGAACTTCAGAAACGTTTTAAAATGAAAGGTTTAATCACGGCAGATGCTGAAGTTGCTGGATTGATGGATAATGAGCTGTTAAAAAGCGCGGGGCACTCGCAATTAATTCCCGTTGCTCTGAAGAAGGACGGAAGTTTCTATTCAAGCTCCTCCGTCGCCACAGATGAACAGTGGGATACGCTCAGGAAATATGTACGTAAGCAGGTAAAAGGAATCGGAACGAGCATTACCGATGGTCATGTGGACAYTGCCCCTTATCGACTAGGCAAAAAAACAGCCTGCTTGCACTGCTCTTATAAATCGATTTGCCAGTTTGATCCGTTGTTTGAAGGGAATGAACTCCATGTTCTGAAACAGCGGGGGAAAGACCAGCTCTGGTCCGAAATGGAGCATAATAGTAGCCCGTGATGAAGGCGGAAAGGAGTGTAACGAAGTGAATAAACAACAACAACAGCCAAAGCCTCCCGGCAGTACGTGGACGGACGATCAATGGGACGCGATTACGCTCAAAGGTCAAAATATGCTCGTTGCCGCTGCTGCAGGCTCAGGCAAAACCGCCGTACTCGTGGAGATCGCGCTGATGGGGCGCGCATCGATTACAACGCTGCATTCCTTTTGCTTAGAAGTTGTGCAGCGTTACTTCAGTCTCATTCGTCTCGATCCCGGTTTCCGGATTGCCAATGAGACGGAAGCGGAACTTATGCGCCAAGATCTGCTTGGCGAGATGTTAGAGGAATATTACGCGGAAAGCGGAGAGAACAGCGCCTTCTGGCGGCTGGTCGATTCGTTCAGCGGCGAGCGGAACGACGACGCGATCATGCAGCTTATTCAAAAGCTGTATGATGTGTCGCGCAGTCATCCGTGGCCGGAGCATTGGCTCAGAGCGACGGCTTCGATGTTCGGGGCGCCGGAGCCTGCGCCGCAGGAGGTGCCGGATGAGGCAGCCGCTGTTATGCAGGAGGCGCTGCCGTATGTTGCCGCTGCGTCGGCGCCTGCGGACTATGCGATCTGGGAGCAAAGTCTGATCCGCGACCTGGCTTTGGAGCTCGAAGGAGCCGCCGACTTACTGCGGCAGGCGATCGAAATCGCCGATTCACCAGGCGGGCCAGCTCCTTATTTGGACAATTTACGAGAGGATTTACTGCTCGTGAATAATTTACTGGAAACGACAACCTATCCGTGGTCCGTTCTGTATCTGGGTTTTCAAACCGTCGAGTTTGGCAAACTCAAAGCATGCAAAGGCGACGATTACGATAAAGCGTTGCAGGAAGAAGTYAAAGAGCTGCGCAATAAAGTCAAAGAGCAAATTAACAAAATGCAAGAGGAGCTGTTCGGTCGAACCCCTGAGCAATTCCATCAGGAAATTGCCGACATAGCACCGCTTCTACATACTTTAGTCGATTTGGTTGCGGATTTCGGACATCGTTATCAAGCAGGTAAACAAGCTAAAGGTTTGATTGATTTCGCTGATTTGGAACATTACTGTTTACAAATTCTGAGCGCGCCAGGCTCCATACCGGGTGAATTGGTTCCATCAGAGGCAGCTCAGGCTTACCG
>NZ_JBFTQB010000192.1:0-8300 GCF_056398785.1 Paenibacillus sp. 01T422
GCTTACCCTCCGATTGCTTCTTATCTTTACTTAAGAATTGAACTTGCCTGCTGGATGATCTCCGTTATGAGATTTCCGGCTTTCTCCCCATCCGTCAGCATTCTTGTCCCCTGCCCTGCCCACAAAGACATATATTCCGCATTGTGTTGGTCAGCTGAAGCATTGCGTATATCTCTTGTAATCGTATTTTGTGTAGGAAATGGAAGGGGCTCAACCCCGCTCTCGTCCCAGTGCCGAATAAACGTGTTCACAATGCCTCTCGCTGGGCGACCCGAGAATACCTTCGTGATGACTGTGCTTTCCTCCGTACTTTTCAGCAGTGCCTGCTTATATGCCACATTCGCACCTGATTCAAAGGCAGTCAAGAACCGGGTTCCCATCTGTACACCCTGGGCGCCAAGCGCTAGCGCAGCAACAAGACCCCGTCCGTCCATGATACCTCCAGCGGCAATAACAGGAATCCGAACTTGATCAACGATTTGGGGTACTAAAGCAATCGTGCCAATATTAGCTCCCATGGGATGGCTCGAAATGTCAAAAGTACCGCGATGGCCTCCTGCTTCACTGCCTTGCGCAACAATCGCATCGCAACCGGCCTCTTCAGCCATGATCGCTTCTTTCACTGTCGTGACCATCGTCACAACACGCAAGCCAGCTGATTGAGCTTTCTGCCTGTCAGACTCGGAGAGAACGCCGAACGCGGTGCTAATGACTGGAACCTTCTCTTCCAGTAAAACTGCGATTTGCTCCTCGAAATAATCGGGTGTGCTGACGCTCTCGCCTGTGGCCGCTGTGATCCCAAGTTGGCCGCGCACCTTGTTAAGCTCGCCTTGAACAACTTCTAATCTCGTGTTGTTGTCGGGAGCTCGAAGTGTAAACAAGTTCACACCGAACGGGGCATCCGTCAGCTGCCTTAATTCTCGAATGGCCCTTCGTATCGCATCTGGTGTCATATAAGCAGCACCTATTGTGCCAAGACCACCCGCATTAGAAACCGCTGCCGCCAGATTCACAGTGCCTGGAACCCCAGCCATTCCTGCTAAAAAAATGGGGTATTGGATCTGAAATATGCGGCAAATATCCGTATTAAGCTGCAGGCTCATTTTTTTATTCTCCTTTGAAAACGCTCTACTCGCATTATGCGTCAGCGAGCGCACGTGCGATAATTGTTTTTGCTTCTTCGGCAACTGCCATATCATTATCGTCAATTGCCTGCATCCAGATCAACATGGGTATGTACACAGCGATTAATCGAGCTAATCGCTTCGTCTCTTCATCCACATCCCCATACGCTGCAAAAAAACTTGCTCGTGCATCGGGGGGGATAAARCTATAAACAACATTCAAATCACAGGCAGGGTGACCGATATTCATATCTCCCCAGTCAATAATGCCTGAGATTACCCCCTGCTCATCTACTAGCATATTTTTAAAATGAAGATCGCCATGGAGGAAAACCTGTCTTGGCTGAACAGGTTCTGTATGCAAGTAATCCAAATAATTTGCAATTGCGCGATGATCATCTTCCCTGATATGGGGACTGAGATCAGTTAAAAAGCCTACCATTTTTTCTTTTCGTAATGCTATGTCCGTTAGATTCCTATGGTCATGCTGGATTCCGTTCTCTCTTGCAAGATCTATAGGAAAGGCATGAAGTCTTTTTAAAAATTGGGCAAGGATGGGCACAGATAACGTACGTTGTTCATCTGTTAATCCAATTGGAAATTTGCCTTTTAAATAAGCATATCCAAGAAAAGGTGCCGGGTATTCCCCATTCCCTTCGCCAAAATATAACGGTTTGGCATAGGGAATGGGCATATACAGCTCAAGCATCGGTAATAGCTTTCCCTCCATTTGTAAAGAACTAATAGCAACTTTTCTTCTTGGGAAGCGGAAAACGACCTCATCTCCAACGAGAAAAACGGTATTATCCCAGCCGTAACCCAGTTTTTGTATCGTTAAACGCGCTAGCTCAGGAAACTGGCTCGTGATTAATTTCCGTGCTAATTCCTCAGAAACCTCCCACTCTGCATCCCAAAGATTCGAACCTCCCAAATACCTCTACCGCCTCTATCTCAAGTCATCTTAAATAAAGAAAACCGCGCTGTGCGCGGGTAATGAAAGCTTGATTATTCCTGCATAATTGGAATACACACTCCAATTTCAAACTAAAATGGCTTTCCAAGAAGCCTCTATCGTCTGTTGAATTTTGATATCTGTTAACTCAAATTTCTTCACGTAGTAGCCTTTGACAATAGACGTAACAATCCCATACGTGATGGAATTGCAAAAATGAACATCCAATTCACGAATGACTCCGTTTTTCTGCCCATCTCTAATCAGAGCCAATATCGCTTCACGAGAAACGCTGTCATCTTCCAATTTGCGTAGTTCAGGCTTCATGCAAGGCGAATAGGAATACGCATCGATGAATCGAAAATGCTTCGGAAATTCTACCGCGAAACGAATCCTATTCGTATGAAGGCATTTAAAGCGCTCATACAAGCTTAACTCAGCATCGTAGCCCATCATTAGATGATCTCCTAGGAGGATTCGGCATTCCCGATACAGCTCATTGATCAGTTCTTCCTTATTGCTGAAATAATTAAAAACGGTACCCGAGCCTACATTCGCTCTTTTCATAATTTTTGCAAAAGTAACGGCCTGTAGTCCTTCTTCATCTATTAAATCCAACGTAGCATTCAATATATCTTCTCGTTTACTCATTATACACACCTCGTTAACTCAACTTTAGTATGTACAACTAGGATCGTCAAGTATTCGGAATGCATATTCTGTAATTTCATGGATTTTTCACAAAAAAAGCGGCGAAAAGACGGATTTCCCCCTAATTCATTCATTGACTTGGAATGTTCACTCCAAAAATGTGTTGACTTCTTCTTTCTCAGGACTTATGATGTGTTGGAACAAACACTCCAAAGTTGAAAGGGAGATTACACACATGTCTTCATCCAATACCGCATTAAGTGGACGATCAGGCGCTTCACCGATCGTTCTGGCCATTATACTAGCATGCCAACTTATGATTATTTTGGACGGCTCGATTGTCATCACATCGCTGCCTGAGATCGGACGCAACCTGCATCTGTCTGCAACAGACTTATCTTGGGTGCAAAATGCTTACTCGTTAACTTTCGGCGGGCTTCTACTGCTCGGGGCGAGAGCCGGAGATTTGTTGGGACGCAGACGCGTCTTCATGTCAGGTATCGCCTTATTCACCCTGGCCTCATTAATTGCCGGTTTCGCCAATTCCGCTGAAAGCTTGCTCATCGCTCGATCCATTCAAGGTTTCGCTGCCGCTTTTGCCGCACCATCAACTCTTGCACTACTTATGGTTAGCTTCCCCGAAGGTAAAGAGCGGACCCGTGCGATCTCCCTATACAGCGCCGTTTCTGGAGCCGGCGGGAGCGTCGGTCTTGTGCTCGGTGGCATTCTAACCGAGCTAATTTCTTGGCGCGTTGGCATGTTCATTAATGTACCGATTGGGATCGCACTAATTATCTTAGCTCCTCGTTATCTTAAAGAAACGCCGCGGCTGAGTGGTCGATTCGACTTCGTAGGCGCCGTGACCTCAACCATTGGAATGACTTCCATCGTTTACGGCTTTGTTCGCGCAGCCTCTGACGGCTGGAGTAATTATGGGACTATCGCTTCCTTCATTGTCGGAATCGTACTGTTAGCTGTGTTTATTCGTATTGAAAAGAAAGCCGAACAACCGATTACACCACTTCGCTTGTTTGCAAATCGCGAACGCGTTGGCGCCTATTTAGCCCGTCTTCTGTTTGTCGGCGGTATGTCTGCTATGTTCTTTTTTCTAACGCAATTCTTGCAAGGTGTAACGAACTTTAATGCACTCGTTGCAGGTATTGCATTTCTACCAATGACTGGTGTAATGTTCAGCATGGTCTATGCCGTTCCTGGCTTGCTCTCGCGATTTGGAAGCACAAAATTGATGATCGGCGGTGTGTTCCTTGCTCTTGTAGGAATGATGTGGTTAAGCCGCATCACCGTAGATACTTCCTATTTTCCAAATATCGCGATTCCATTAGTTATTCTGGGCATCGGCGCTGGGGTCGTCTTTATCCCCCTCACCTCATCCGGAATCGCCGGAGTTGAACGCAGCGACGCAGGTGCTGCTTCCGGTGTTGTGAATGTTGCTCATCAAACAGGTGCTTCCCTGGGACTTGCTATCTTGATCACCGTATTTGGTTCAGCTAGCCGCGAGGCCGTTACGCATCCCCTTGCAGGAGCAGCACAGCTAGATCAAGCTCGGTATGTACTCGCTCACGCTTCTTCAGCATCCATCACGGGATCAGTCATTTTTATGGCGCTATCGCTCATAGCCATTATTGTGCTCATTCCAAAGAAACGCACACCGAAAGAAGTACTTCCTACTCAAGCTGAGATTAGTGAAGTTAGCGCACATTAAGCTGGACATTCATTAAGTCGATCGCCTTAGCTACAATAAATGTAGAAGCTACCGTTAATCTTCACTGCTAAGGAGCATGGGACGAAATAGTGGTAGAAGCTACAGTTAATGGGTCCGAATCTACCCATAATCCACTGATTTCGTTGAAATTAACGATAGAAAATCCATTTAGTTACCCGTATGCAGTTCAATTTGTGGAAAATAACATGAGGAATCGGCGTTATTGCAACATACGGGATTTGATAAATTTCAAAGAGGCTCTCCCACGGTCAGTACATGACCTTTGGGACAGCCTCTTTTCTACTTTATTCGCTCGGAACACTAGCTATATGCTTGGCAAGTGTGCCATCAAAAGGAAACAGGTTATTACGAACCCGTTCTTTTAAAGCCTCTAATTCTTGACGAGCTTGATGAATCAGATCATTCGGATAAGCAAACTTGATCGCATTGCTCTCGAACTCATCTTCATCAACAACCATCCATTCACCGGCTATTTGAATGTAATCCAGGTCTAAATCCACAAATGAAACCGTATGTCCTTCCATTTTCGCCGGTTGGTTAATATTGCAATAATATTGCTTGATCTTGCCACCGACGATATCTGCACTCACCGTAAACCATGAATCAAATGAAAAAAATTCAATCGTCCAAGTCTCCATCGTAAAAACCTTTTGCTTCGTATAATGATGTAACTGTCTTCCCCTAGGGCCCAAGACAAAAATGTGAGTATCCGTCTTTTCCAGTAGGGTCGTGTTCCACTCGTAATGAAGGTGATTTCCATATTTCAAAGCTTGAATGGTTATCTGATTATCCATTGTGACATCCCCATCGTTCTACTTTTCGATCTCAGGTTCCGCAATAAGTCCGGTAAGGACGCCCGGTTCCCGCTGGTAATACGGAATATTCCGATTGTTCCACCGTATGAGCGAACGGGTTTGAAAGAGCCTGAAGAAGTCGCTCCATCACACTGTAGTCGCCATGTTTCACGGCTGCTTCCAGAGCTTCTTCTACCCGATGATTACGTGGGATAATTGCCGGATTGCTGCTGCGCATCAATTGGTGCGACAACTCTTTGGACTCTTGCTGTCTGCCTATTCTTGCCTGCCACTGCACATTCCACTGAGCAAATTCCGCAGTTCCAGATAGGAACATCTCTTCCGGTTTATCAAACGTTAACGCACGGAAAACATTCGTGAAGTCTTCCCCGTATTTTTGCATCATATTGAGCAGGTCTTCGATTAGCGTTACGTCTTCCACTTCTTCATTAAATATTCCCAATTTCGCTCTCATTCCTGACAGCCAATTCCGGTGATACGACTCTGAAAATTGAGAAAGTGCATTTTCAGCTATTTTGATCGCTTCTTCCTCATTCTCATTCAACAATGGCAACAAGGTTTCAGCAAATCTAGCGAGATTCCAAGCGGCGATGCGCGGCTGATTGCCATAGGCATAGCGGCCTTGTGAATCAATGGAACTGAATACCGTTGCGGGGTCATAAGCATCCATAAAAGCGCAAGGACCATAATCAATGGTTTCGCCGCTTAGCGCCATGTTGTCTGTGTTCATAACACCGTGAATAAACCCAACTAGCTGCCATTTGGCGATAAGATTAGCCTGACGTTTAATCACTTCAAGGAGCAGGGAAAGATACCGGTTCTCATCATCAGCCTCAACTGCTGGATAATGCCTCTGCAAGGTGTAGTCAGCCATGGCTTGGAGATCCTGAGGAGTGCCAAATTTTGCAGCAAATTGAAAGGTACCCACACGTAGATGACTAGCAGCTATCCGGGTAACAATTGCACCTTGCTGCTCGGTTTCGCGATACACGTTCTCACCCGTCCTGACCACCGCCAAGCTGCGTGTTGTAGGGATGCCTAGAGCGCTCATGGCTTCACTTATGATATATTCACGCAGCATCGGTCCAAGTGCCGCTCGGCCATCCCCGCCACGGGAGTAAATGGTACTCCCAGCACCCTTCAGCTGAATATCAACGCGGGCGCCTTGTGGTGTCATATGTTCTCCGAGCAGATTCGCCCGGCCGTCCCCTAGCATATTAAAATACCCGAATTGATGCCCCGCATAAGCTTGAGCAAGTGGAGAAGCACCCTCAGGTATCTGATTGCCACCAAGTATTGCCGCGCCATCAGCACCTTGAAGCTCTTGGATATTCAGCCCTAGTGATTCTGCCAACGCGTCGTTAAAAACAACGATTTCCGGAGAACTAACAGGAGTCGGGTTGAGCCGACTATAAAAGATTTTAGGCAATCTAGCGTAACTGTTGTCGAAATTCCAGCCGTGTTTCTTATCGCCCTCATGGTTTGACAATTCGGCCTGCCAAGCACGCATTCCGCCATCGACGGTAACAGCGTCAAATCCCTTCTCACGCAGCAAAATAGCACAATTCGTCCCTGAGTTGCCTCCTGAACAAGTGACGTACAATCTTTTGCCTGCGGCCATTTTCTGAAGTTCAGCTGCGGTACTTTCTGACCAATTGTTAATTTCACCTTTTTCAATGTGAATGCGATGAAGGTTGCTATGCTCTGGTGTATATTCAGAAGCAGTTTCATTGCCACGAACATCAAGCAATAGGACTTCTTCTGTTTCTAGTTTTATAAACAAATCAGGAATTGATATTTTGTCCACGGTAGCCTCCTATAAAAATAAACAAGTTGAACTAATCCACTAATCATATCATCCACCTACATGTCCAGCAAATCACACCCTGGGAAAGAAAAAAAGTGCCAAGTAACCTCATAAGATCTGGGGTTTCTTGGCACTTCGAAACTACGTGTTTGACTATGCAGATTTTTTCTTGTTTTTTACGTTTTTATTTAAGAAATGAATGAGTGCTTCATAAAAATCATGTACATTCTCCTGCTTTTGATACCCATGCCCCTCATTCTTCTTCAGCATGTAAGGTACATCTACATCCAATTTACGCAGCGCAGCAACCATTTGATCTGATTCTGCTTTATTCACTCTAGGATCATTGACACCTTGTGCGATCATTAATGGTGCCTTTATTTGGTCTACATGCAAGACAGGTGATGCCGCTTCAAGCAGTTTCTTATCTTTAACTGGATCGCCTACCTGCTCATACATCATCGGACGGTCCATGGACCAATATGGCGGTATCGTGTTCAAGAAGGTAATGAGATTGGAAGGTCCTACGAAATCCACACCCGCTGCATACAAATCGGGCGTAAACGTCATCCCTGCCAATGTCGCATATCCACCATAGGAGGCTCCATAGATGGCAACGCGCTCAGGGTCAGCAGTTCCCCTTTTTATCAGCCAATTCACACCGTCCGTGATATCATTTTGCATGGTTGTCCCCCACTGCTTATCTCCGGCGTTCATGAAGGCTTTCCCGTAACCAGACGAACCACGGAAATTCAGCTGCAACACCGCATACCCTTGGCTCGCCAATAGTTGGGCTTCCATGTTGAAGCCCCAGGAGTCGCGCGCCCAAGGTCCACCATGCGGATTGACGACGACGGGCAATTGGGTCGATGCTCCGCCTTTGGGAAGCGTTAAATACCCATGAATCGTAAGTCCATCTCGGCTTTTGTAAGAAATCGGCTGCATATCCGCCATCTTTTTCTCATCAAACGTTGGTTGGATATCTGCAATCTTGTCCATCTTAAGCGCTTTACGGTCGTAGAGATAATAGCTGCCATAAGATTTATCGCTATATGTGTATAACAGCAATACGTCCCTGTCCGGCGACCCGATTATGCCCCAATGCGGAGTTTGCAGCCTATCCTCGATTTTCTTGAACAAATCTTCAAATTCACGATCCAAGGCATGCAATTTCATCTCTTCCGTCTCATAGGAAACGGCCACAATC
>NZ_JBFTQB010000193.1:0-10669 GCF_056398785.1 Paenibacillus sp. 01T422
GTGTAAGTACGCCACAAACAGAAGTTGCCAGGCTGCGTCAGGCGATGCTGGAAGCAGAGAATGCACTGAATTATCGGCTATATCAAGGTTATGGGCAGATTATTCCGTTTCATGAGGTATCGGGGCATGAAGTGATGGAGACGGTTGTGGACRCAGGAAAGCTGGATGAATTATCGCAGTTGATTGAGTCGGGAGACGAGACAGGTTCGCTAGAAGCGGTTGAACGTCTGATCTCCGATGTGCGAAGCAATTATGGGTATCCTTCTGCTGCTTTAACTTTTCTACGGGCAGTGCAAGAGCGTATTGAGCAGTTATGGCAGGCCGACGACGAATCTACCGAGGGCAGCGCGTTCGAGAGATTCAACACACTTCATCTCGGAGACATACAAGAGGAACTCAGCAAGCGTGTCGAGCCGCTGGTTCAGCGCTTCCATAAACTCATTCAAAGCAAGGATTTTATTACGTGTCACCGCATGATCGACTATATGAAGCAGCATTTGAGCGAGACAATCGGGATCCCAGAAATTGCTGACGATGTCGGAATTAGCAGCTCTCTGGCCAGTCAGATTTTCAAGCAAGAAACGGGAGAAACCATCTATAACTACTTGACGCGCCTGCGTTTGGAACGTGCGGCGGATCTGCTGCTGAAGACCGAATATAAGATATCGGATATTGCGGTTAGGGTCGGCTACCAGCACGAGAACAGCTTCATTCGAAGCTTCCGCAAATTCAAGAATATAACCCCGGGCAAATACCGGGATATGATGAGAACCCGTACGGATGTTATGCTGGAATAGACAAGCGGCATCAACCAGATCGGATAAGTGAACATAGGAGGAACTATGGATAGACGACAAATCATACAACGGCACAATCCGGAATTGAATAAATGGGACCCTTTGTCCCCCTTTTCTGTGGGAAATGGGGAATTCGCCTTCAGCGCGGACATCACGGGATTACAGACTTTCCCAGATCAATATGAGGTACCGCTAGGCACGCAGTCCAACTGGGGTTGGCACTATACGGGTGGACGGAATCGATTTACGGATCAGGATGTCGAGCACCAGATGTTCGATACGCATGGCAGACTGGTCGGTTACCCGATGAAACCAGGGAGCACAGCGGAGGCCTACCACTGGCTGAGGATGAATCCACATCGTCTCCAACTAGGCCGAGTCTCTTTTCGATTCCTGTTGGAATCGGGTGAACTAGCAGAAGCAGCCGATATTGCGCTGATCAGCCAGCGGCTCGATCTGTGGTCTGGCGTGCTTACTAGCGCTTATACCATTCAAGGCGTACTGGTTCATGTTACCACCGCTTGTCATCCTTCCATAGATGCGATCGGTGTGCGTGTACAATCAGGACTAATCGCGCAAGGCCGGTTGCAGGTGTTCGTTCGCTTCCCTGCGCCGGATATGACGAATACAAGTTGGGCGAAGGCTGTGTTTCCTGACTGGGACAATGATGATAGGCACAGGACGGAACTTCGCGAAGGCAGCAGCAATGAAGTTTTGCTAGAACGTACAATGGATGAAGATAAATATGAGCTGCGCTGGGCTTGGAGTGCTGGCACACTTAGACGGACAGGAGCACATGAGTTTACACTGTTCCCTCCTTCTGAACAAGTTGAATTAATTGAATTTTCTGTAATCTTTGCTCCGGAATCAGCGCAAATAGCCCCATCATTTGAAGAGACGATGGCTGCGAGCAAGCTTCACTGGGAGGAATTTTGGCTCAGCGGAGCGGCAATCGATTTCTCTGGCAGCTCGGATCCACGAGCTTACGAGCTGGAGAGACGCGTTGTTCTTTCGCAGTTCCTGTGTGCTATGCATAGTGGCGGCTCCCTGCCTCCGCAAGAGACGGGACTGATGTACAACAGCTGGTTCGGCAAGTCGCACTTGGAGATGCATTGGTGGCATGGCGCGCATTTTCCATTGTGGGGGAGAGAGGGCATCCTGCTGAAGAGCATGGATTGGTACAGCCAGATCTTGCCGGTTGCCCGCGAACTCGCATTGTCACAAGGATATGAAGGTGCCCGCTGGCCCAAAATGGTCGACTTCGAAGGCAAACCTTGCCCCTCACCCGTTGCGCCAGGATTGATCTGGCAGCAGCCGCACCCGATGACGCTAGCGGAGCTGATCTATAAAGCTCAGCCGACGAGAGAGCTGCTGGAACGATTCCGCGATATTGTCTATGAATCAGCGGATTTCATGGTCTCTTTTGCCTATTGGGATGAAGCGAAGCAAGTTTATGATTTAGGCCCACCGTTAATTCCAGCGCAGGAGTGCCACTCGCTTGCAGGTAGTAAAAATCCTCCGTACGAGCTCGAGTATTGGAAATATGGCTTAGAGATTGCAGTTCGCTGGGCAGAGCTTCTGCAGGAAACACCGAATCCGAAGTGGTCACAGGTTGCCGGAATGATGGCTGAGCCGCCGCAGGCTGAAGGCGTTTATCTGGCCCATGAGCTGTGCCCGGATACCTTTACAGCCAAAAATCACGATCATCCATCGATGCTCGGTGCGCTTGGCATTTTACCCGGAACAATGATTGATCGTCAGGTGATGCTGAACACGCTGTTGAAGGTGAAAGAGGTATGGAAATGGGGCTCCGCTTGGGGCTGGGACTTCCCGATGTGCGCAATGACGGCGGCAAGACTAGGTGAACCAGATATGGCAATTGACTTCCTACTTATGGATGCGGCGAAAAATACATATCTAACCAATGGCCACAACTATCAGCGAGTTGGTTTGTCTGCCTATTTGCCAGGTAATGGAGGTTTATTGACGGCTGTTGCGATGATGGCTGCTGGCTGGGAAGGCAGTTCGAACTTGAATAACCCGGGGTTTCCACAGGATGGCAGTTGGAACGTGAGCTGGGAAGGATTGAAACCTTGGTTGTAGGTCAGCTATTAGGCCTAATTCATGGATAATAAGGAGGCGATCGTATGGCAAAAGGAACAATATGGCCCTCGGAGCGTAAATCGGCAACGGACCGATTCACTGGCCTTGAAGTGATACAGCTCACGGATTATAAGTCACATAGTCATCATTTATATTTTACGGAAAGCGGTTGGTACGATGAGGAACAGCGTCTTATCTTCGTCTCGGATCGTGGTAATAGCACTAATTTGTATAGCCTGCACGTTGAGAGCGGTGTCATTACGCAGCTGACCAATTACCCGGGAAATGATCATCTCGATGCGTGCTTGCTGCCGGATGGGAGTGCGGTCTACATAAAGCTTGGAACACAGATCATACGCCTAGATTTGCAAGGGGATTTTGATGAGAAAGCGGTGTATGAAGCACCTGAGGGATATCATCTCGGCAATATAAGCGCCAGCGCCGAAGGGCAACATGTCTGTACTTGTGTCCAAGAGGATTTATCGCACCGAATTCGACTGGACCTCGGCAACGGTTATGTGGGGCATCGAGAACTCATGGAAGCAGCTCCCCACAGCATGATCGTACGTATCGACGCAGTGAATGGYGGTGCGGAAACCATCTATGAAGCAAACCGCTTTATTACGCATATCAATGCGTCTCCCAAGGAGCCTTGGTTGATGACATTTTGTCATGAGGGACCTTGGCATTTGGTCGATCACCGTATCTGGGGACTTGATTTACGCACAGGCCATGCTTGGAAAATCCGTGAACGTCTTGAGCCTGAGGAGAAGGTCGGCCACGAATTTTTTTATCCTGACGGCGTAACGATTGGCTACCATGGGTTCCGTACGAACGGGACGAATTTCTTCGGCAGCATCCGGTATGACAATACAGAGCTTGAAGAAACGGAATTCAATTTTGATACCTGGCATGGTTATGCAGATGGTTTGGGTCAAGCCATTGTAGACGGGAAAAGCGCAGTGAAGACGTTAAGCATCTGGCGAAAAAGGGATGGGGAGTACGATGGACCTCGCATGCTGTGTGAACTGCGCTGCAGCTTTCATTCTCAGAAAGTGCATGCCCATCCGCGTTTTGATGCAAAAGGCAAGCGTGTTCTATTCACGAGCGATAAGAACGGGTATGGTAATTTGTATCTAGTTAACGTCCCAGAGGACTTTACCGTATTGCCGCTGTTCACTCCATAAACAATGAAACGTGAGGGGGCATAAGCCATGAAGGCTTCCATGCTGGATACGAAAATCGAACGAATGTCCGTCAAGGTCGGCGAGGCGATTCTATCGCATAGCCAAGATGGGTACCATCCGAAAATTGCGAACCAATGGGGGTATGTCGCAGGAATGGCGCTTGCAGCCATCGATAAGTTAGGTGATTGGACAGGCGAGGCGACCTATCATGATTTCGTCAAACGGCATATGGACGTGTTTGTGCAAGAGGATGGTTCCATACGCGGTTACAAACTTAACGATTACAACCTTGATCATATCAATAAAGGAAAGAACCTTCTTCGTTTATGGAGGGAAACAGGCGAAACGAAATACGAGGATGCAGCGCGACTGCTGATCACTCAGCTTGCTAGTCAACCGCGTACGAATGAGGGTGGATTTTGGCATAAAAAAATATATCCCTATCAAATGTGGTTGGATGGCTTATATATGTCTTCCCCCTACATGGCTGAATATGCTCGAACCTTCGATGACAACAGCTGGTTCGATGAGGCGGCGCATCAGTTGCTGTTAGTCGAGCGCCATACCCGCAATCCGCAGACGGGCTTGCTGCATCATGCCTGGGATGAAACCCAGGAGCAGCGATGGTGCGATAGCGGGATGGGCCGATCGAGACATGTATGGGGACGCGCAATGGGTTGGTATGCCATGGCGCTCGTGGATGCGCTGGAGCATTTTCCAATTGGACATCCGAAGCGTGGACAGTTAATGGGCATTTTCGAAAGGATGGTGAATAGCGTCGTACGGGCACAGGATCAGGAAAGTGGTGTCTGGTATCAGGTAATGGATTGCAATGGTCAACAAGGCAACTATCTGGAGTCATCGGGTTCCTGCATGCTTACGTATGCGATCGCAAAGGGAATTAGGCTGCAATATTTGGCGGAAATCGACCGGAGCGTCGTAGAAAGAGCTTATGAAGGTATCATGAAACGTTTCGTGACGGAAGACGAGCAGGGTGTTCACCTTCATCATATCTGTCACGGTGCGGGTCTTGGCGGCCGTAAATACCGAGATGGCTCGTATGCGTATTACTTAAGCGAAGCAATTGTAAGCGATGTTTTAATGGGTGTTGCTCCGCTGCTGCTTGCTGCACTTGAGATGGAGCAGTTGCGCGAGCAGTGTGAGGAATGAGATGCAGGGGCAAATAGAAAATCGAGATGACGATAAGCTGACGATGAGCTACCCGGCCTCCTGGTGGCGGAATATGTGGCGAGAAGGGCTGCCTGCTGGCAACGGCGTGCTCGGTGCGTCCGTATTCGGTGGGGTTCAGGAGGAAACAGTGCTGCTGAACCATGCGAAGTTGTGGCATTGGGGACAGCGAGATGAGCTTCCTGATGTCAGCTTCACGCTTACGCAGACGCGGAAGCTGATGGACGAGCGGCGTTACCAAGAAGCGAGTTGGCAGCTGGCGGATGCCCTGAAGGAGCGGGGGTATGGGACGAAGCTGGCTTCTAGGTTTCCACTGGCAGCACTCCATCTGACGATGCCCAGCATGCATGCTTTTCGCGGGTACAACCGAGAGCTTGATATGAATAGCGGGGAAATTACAGTGGCTTGGAATGATGGAGATTGTCGGTATAAGCGGACGCTGTTCGTTTCCCGTGCCGATGATTGCATTGTGTATGTGATCGAAGGAGAAGGGGGGAGCGGGATAACCGGTGAAATCGGTTTGCAGCTTCATCCAAGTGACCGCTGGGCGGACACGCCTGAGTACAAGGAGCTAGAGAACTCTGTGGAAACAGGAGCAGATGAAGCTCATAGTTGGTACTCGGCAACGAACGATGACGGAACCGATTTTGGAGCCGTGCTGCGGATTGTACAGGAAGGTGGACAAACCACCGGATCTGATGGCGTCATCCGTTTCATGGAAGCAAGTCGAGTGCTCGTGCTGGTTAAAGTATTTACACGTGGTCAGCGAGCGGAAGACTGGCCTCGGTTGAAGCTGGAGCTTGCCGATCTGCTTCAAGACTGGGAGGCGAGTGCGAATGCTGGCGCTGTTTATGAACGCTTGCTGGAACGGCATGTCGCGTTACATCGACCGCTTTATCGCTCGGCGTTGCTTGTCCTGGGCGATGAGGATTCGGATCCTCGCTCTAATGAGCGATTACTGCTGGATGCCTATGAGGGAGAAGCTTCCGAGACACTTATTCGGAAAATGTGGGCTTACGGCAGGTATTTATTCCTTAGCGGCACCTCCACTGCGGAGGAGGCTGAACCCTTCGGTTTGTATGGATTATGGGGAGGGGACTATCGGCTAGTCTGGAGTCACAACATGGCTAATGAGAACATCCAGATGATGTATTGGCATGCGCATGTCGGTGGATTAAGCGAGCTTGTTCCCTCGCTATTCCGGTATTATGAGTCGCTGATGGATGATTTTCGCGAGAATGCTCGCAAGTTGTATGGCTGCCGAGGAATCTATCTGCCAGCTGGCACAACAGAGGGTGTCGGTGTACCCAGTCAGATCGTTCCGGTTATTCTAAATTGGACGGGAGCAGCTGGCTGGTTGGCACAACACTATTATGAATACGCTAAGTTTACAGAAGAAGCCAACTTCCTGGAAGAGCGAGCGCTCCCATTCATGCGAGAGGTACTTCAATTTTATAAGGATTTTCTTGTCATCGACGAAAGTGGCCAGTACAAGATATATCCTTCTGTATCACCGGAAAATACACCGCTCAACTACATGCCGACGGATGGCAAGCCGCTGGCACACCCGATGCCGACAGCGATAAACGCGACGATGGACATTGCCATTTTGAAGGAATTGTTGCGGCATTTGATTGAAGCGCTTCAAGTGGTTGGGGATGCCCAGCAGGAAGCAGAGGATTGGCAAGAAATGTTGGATCGTCTGCCTACCTATCGGGTGAACGACGAGGGAGCGGTGAGCGAATGGATTCATACCGATTTCGAAGACCGTTACGCTCACAGGCATTTGTCACATCTGTATCCTGTATTTCCAGGGCACGAAGTGACCAGGGAAGCGGATCCTACGCTATTTCAAGCTTTTGAGACGGCAGTGAATAAACGCGAGATCGGCGCACAGACTGGCTGGTCACTCGTGCACATGGCGGCGATCTATGCTCGACTAGGGGATGGTGACGGTTCACTGGAATGCTTGGATATTTTATCGAGAGCCAGCTTGCTGCCGAATTTGTTCACCTTGCATAATGATTGGCGGGGGATGGGGTTGTCAATGAACATGGCGACGGCGCCAGTTCAGCTCGATGCCAATCTGGGCTGGGTGAATGCAATCCAAGAGATGCTGCTACAGGTCTCGCCGGGGATCGTCAAGCTGCTGCCCGCACTGCCCGAACGGTTGAAGCGCGGGAAACTGTCCCACTGGAGATTTCATACGGGCAAAGTTTCGCTCGAGTGGGACACCAGATCAGGGAGATTCCTAGCGGAGATAACAGCCGAGCGGGATACAGATATCGTCATCAAGCTGCCCGATTGGGTGCGCGCCTGCACAGTTACTGGCAAGCGTATTCAGAAGTCCCCTCTAGGGGAGCAGTGCTACCTGATTCGGATGAACCGAGGAGATCAGTCGGTGATTTTTGAGGCTGAGGGGTTGGAATGAAAGGACTGAATGCGCGAACCGTGACGATATACGAAGTAAAGGGCAGCTTCGCAGATGTGACTTTAACCTATGTAGGGATTCATAATAATGTTGCGAACTCCTTAATAGCAGGTTGTGTGACATTGGGTATTAAACTTTTGTTAGTAACTCCGATAATCAATGAAGCTTCATGGGATGAAGAGCTCATGCAAACTGCTTATGAAAGTGGATCTATTGAAACCTTGAGTAGCTTGTCTGATGCGATTAGTAGAACAGATTTTATTTATACAGACACTTGGGTGGATATGGAACACTTTCAGGATACCCGGTATCAGGTGGAGAAAAATAGAAGGATTCAAATCATGATGCCATTTCAAATTAATAAGAGAAATCTCAATGGATTTTCCCCTTATATTATGCACGATATGCCAATTCATCCTGGGTATGAAATCGAGGAGGATTTGATCGAATCGGAGTATGCTATTATTTATCAGCAGGCTGAGAATAGAATGCATGTTCAGAAGAGCTTATTATTGCATTTATTTGAAGCTACAACGTTGGCGGAAAGGTGATTTGGGGCTTTCAGGGCGCCAGGGCTGGCTAAGTTGAAGCTGCCATTGCGGCCTTTTCTAGGTTGTTTTGGTGTAGCGCCTGCCAAAGGGCAATTCATCTCAACGGCCACAAGCGGCGAATATGGCGGAAATATGGACTATAAAGGCCTGGTCGCAGGCACCACAGTTTATTTTCCGGTGTCCGAAGAGGGGGCATTGTTTTATTTGGGTGATGGTCATGCTCTGCAAGGCGATGGAGAGATCATCGGTACAGGTCTCGAAATATCAATGGATGTTCAGTTCACAGTTAGCGTGCAAAAGGGTAAAACGATAAGCTGGCCGCGGGGCGAAACCGATACGCATTGGTTTTGTATCGGGAATGCACGGCCGCTGGATCAGGCGCTTCAACATGCAACAACGGAGATGTTTCGGCTGCTGCAGGAAGATTGCGGCTTAACCTCGTCGGAAGCCAGCTTGTTGATGGGTCAAGCCGTTGAATATGAAATTGCTAACATGTTCAATCCTGCCTACAGCGTTGTTTGCAAGCTGCCCAAAGTGATTTTATCATCATTGTAATAAATTCAAATAGAATGAAAAGAGGCTACCAATAAAAATGGTAGCCTCTATTACGTTTATTAATTGAGCAAGTGCTGCGCTTGTGAATTTATATATTAGAAAGATCTCTGGGAACTACAGTGCGCTATTTCGCAGAAAAGGAACAATTTCCACGAATAGGTGGAACAACAGTCCGCTATTTGGCCGATTTTCAGCTGACAAATGCGCCATGGGGGACAAATAAGGACCTGTAGTTCCGCTCCGAGAGGAAACAGCTTGTTTTTCTCGAAATAGGGGACTCCAGTTCCCTTTGAGCAAGTTTTAACCGACTCAGTCTGTGAGGAAAACAAGAAAAGAACTTATGTCCAAGCCCCTCAAACCTAGCCAGAAGGCAAGGTTGAGGGCTTTTTATTTTAGATAAACTCTCGGCCACCATCAGTTTCTGTATAAATAGAGATAAGCACGATGGCCGTGTCATCCCCAATATTTCTCACCACATGTGGCGTGCAGGCGTTCCAACTGAACGAATCACCCTCTCCGAATTCGGCCACATCTTCTCCTTGCTCCGCGTGCACTCTGCCTTTGATTACGACATGAACCTCCTCGCCTTCGTGAGCATGAGGCAAGTCACCTGTTGAGGCACCAACAGGCAATTCTACCATCATCATCCGGACATTTTTTGTAGAGCTCAGATGCTCTACCTTTAAATTGTCAGATCCACTTGTCGTAATTCTTCGTTCATCCTTGCGGACAATATGCATTCGTTCCTCTTTCTTCAAGAGCAAGTAAGCCAAAGGGACCTTTAGAACCTGTGCTATATTTTCAAGCGTAGAAATGGAGGGGGAAGTTTTATTCGTTTCAAGCTGACTCATGAAGCCTTGAGACAAGCCGGTTTCTTCACAAATTTGGGCAATAGTAATATTCTTTCGCTTCCGAATAGCCCGTATCGTTGAGCCGATGTCCATCCCGACCGCACCTCACATCAAATATTAGTTATACAAAACTTAATTACATATTAGCAAAATTTTTATTGACATGCCAACGTATCCTGTATTAAATTACTTATATAAACTTTATTTTTATATTACTTATATTTCGTGGAGGAGAGAATTCGAATGACAAAAACAATGCTTGTTTCGATTATTATGCGTGTATTAATGGGAATTATTTTTATCTCTCATGGGATTGCCAAGTTTCAAATGGGACTAAGCAATGTTGAAGGATGGTTCAGTTCAATCGGGAATCCGGCTTATCCATATGATGTGCATTTACCGGCTAATATAGATCCAGACAAGAAGTATCCGGTCATTTTTACTTTGCATGGCAAGGGCTCTAACGAGAAAAATATGTTTGGGTTAGTAGCTCCGTTAGCTGACAATTTCATTATTATCGGCATTCGAGGCAATCAGCCTCATACTTCGGGTTATCAGTATTATGGTTTGAAAAGCCTAGGAAATCCGATTCGGGAGATGTTTGACGAAGCGATAACGAATCTTGAAGCATTCATTCAAGATGCAACGGAGAAATATCCGATCGATCCTAGCAAGCGTTACTTGCTGGGCTTTAGCCAAGGCGCGATTTTATCTATGTCGCTTGCGCTTACGATGGGGGATCAGTTGAGGGGAATCGTTGCATTGAACGGGTATATTCCTGACTTTGTGAAGACGGAGTACCCTCTGCGAAGCGCGAAAGAAGTATCTGTATTTATATCGCATGGCGAATACGATTCCGTTTTTCCTGTTCGGATCGGCCATGAGACGGCCGCGTATTTCAGGGATCAGACGCCGCGCCTAACATTTAATCTGTATCCTACGGACCACGGGGTATCGGAAGAAAATCAGCTTGATTTTCTGCATTGGCTTAGACAGGATCTTGATT